>CALVQE010000080.1 GCA_944355355.1 uncultured Bacilli bacterium | reverse complement strand
AAGTTATTAACAACTTTTGCCACTTATTCACATATTTTATTGTTTTTTCTTTTTTTAGGCTGTAAATACTAACAAAATTTTGAATAAAATTAATAAAAAATGAAAAATTACAATTGACATTAATAACCAATTTTGGTAATATTTAAAGTGTCAATTGAAACGGGCGTTTAGCTCAGTTGGTTAGAGCATCTGCCTTACAAGCAGAGGGTCTGCGGTTCGAGTCCGTAAACGCCCACCATTATTTTTTTGCCGAAATAGCGTAATTGGTAGCGCAACTGACTTGTGGGATAGAAGCCTAGTGCTTGTTGAACTATCTTGCACCTATAATTAGAAATGATTATAGTGGACGTCGCTAATTCGGGGAAAGCTAAGTAAACTTAAGGGGGATTATGGATTGCAAAAATTGTGGTAAACCATTAAAAAGAGGTAAAAGTTATTGTAGTAATGCTTGCCAACATCATTATGAATATAAAGAATATATTTATAAATGGAAAAATGGTTTAGTCAATGGCATGAAAGGAAAATATCAAGTATCCAATCACGTACGACATTACTTATATGAAAAATATAATTATCGCTGTGCATTATGTGGATGGAGCAAAATAAATCCTTTTAGCAATATTATTCCATTGGAAATTGAGCATATTGATGGCAATTATCTAAACAATTCAGAATCCAATTTAACACTTTTATGTCCGAACTGTCATTCATTGACTGCAACTTATAAAGGTGCAAATAGAGGAAATGGTAGAAAAGACAGAAAAAGATACAGTTTATATGCCAATCCCGAGCTAAAGGAAAATCCTTGAGTGTAGAGACTTTATACGACGAACCTAAGTCAACAATAAATTGATATGGTTAAGAGAAAGTCCAGACTACAAACACATTGTGGTAGTGAAAACTATAGTAGTACGAATCAGTGGGTTGGGGGTTCGAGTCCCTCTTTCGGCACCATTTTTATTGGAGGGATAGCGAAGTGGTCAAACGCGGCAGACTGTAAATCTGTTCCTTCGGGTTCCATGGTTCAAATCCATGTCCCTCCACCATTTCTTAATAATTATTGCCTCGTAGCCAAGTGGTAAGGCATCAGACTTTGACTCTGACATTTCGGTGGTTCGAACCCACCCGAGGCAGCCATTCTTATTTTGGTTCGCTAGCTCAGTTGGTAGAGCATTTGACTTTTAATCAAAGGGTCTCGGGTTCGAATCCCGAGCGAGCCACCATTGTAGTATGTAACCTCTTTAAAGAGGTTTTTTTGTTGCATTTTTTTTAATGAAAGCATATAATGTTATTACATTACATTAATTGTTCTTTGATAATTAGATAATGAACCGTATGAAAAACAAGGAGGCAACCTTGTACGGAATATATCTCGATCTTATTACTTGAAAGAGCGGTTTTTCGAGGGATTGAGTGAAAAATAATAGTAATATTGTTTTTGGAACTTACAAAGTAAGGAAAGAGATATAGGTCGTTTAGATTAGCGGTTTATAAGGCACAGTCCTAATCGTGATCACCATAAACTTCTTTGGTAGGAAACAAAGAGAATAACTTTAGTTTTTACTGATGTGGCAATTAGAAAAAATTAAAGAATGCCAAATAAGTCATTTGCAGTTGATGTTTAGCAATAAACTATAAGATTAGAAACTGGTTAAAGTAGCACAAATCTGCAAGAAAGATAGTCTTTTCCGACTACATTATTGGAATTGGTTACCTAAGCGTGTGAAATTTAGAAGTGCAAGTCTTCTGTAGTGGTTGTAGGTAATTGAAGAATGAGAGTCGCTATCTCATGAGGGCAATTACTGGCTAGTGGCTGAAAGAAAAAATAAGCTGTTTTTTTAAACGAATGAGAGAATCATCTTTATCTAATTATCAAAGAACAATAAAAACGAGTCATTTTAATTTATGGCTCGTTTATTTTTTTGCTAGTTTATATTAACATACAAATTTAGATATTTCTACTAGCCTATATATAAGAGAAGAATCTCTAGGTACAAAGAAATTGTAAAATAGAGAATTTACAATAAGCTTTGTACATTATTAGTATATAAAATATTAAATATTTTATACATTAAATTTAAAAAAAATCTATCTTTTTTCGACAAAATTTTTGATTTGTATTTGTTAAAATCCTTTTTAGAAGGAGGAAATCCTATAAAAAGTTGTAATTTTTCGCAATGTTAACGGTGCGTGGTTAATAGTTTTTTTCAAAACATTGATATACTTTTTGTAGGGTGGTAAAACATGAAACTATCAAGAGCTATTTCAATTAAAATGAACAAATTATGTAGAGAAAAAAATATCACACCTAACAAATTAGCTAGTCTGTGTTGTTTGACACAAAGTACGGTTCAGAATTTGATTACTGGAAAATCTAATAACCCAAAACTATTAACTATTATTCGTATTTGTGAAGGACTTAATATCTCCTTGAAAGACTTTTTTGATGATGAAATCTTTACAAAGGTGGAAAGGGAAGATTAATGAAAGATAAGAATAGAATTGTTTTTTTAGATGAAGGAGATACACTGGAGGTGGCCTTACGTCAAAATAAGAATGTATGTATACAAATTAAATGTTTGAGTAATAAGTTATATGTTGAAGATATTTTGTATGAGGAATTGGAAGAAAGCAGGCAAGAGAAGGAAGAAGTTGAGAAAATGAAGAGATATTTAGAGGGCAAGAAAAGTCAGGTTAAAGACATGAAAGAATTTATAAATGCTGATAAATACCTTATTTAAAAAGGGATTATCGGCATTTTATTAT
>CALVQE010000079.1 GCA_944355355.1 uncultured Bacilli bacterium | reverse complement strand
GTATTTAATTTTCTGTTTTAAATTATTAGTATAGACTACACTCGGCTTTTTTGATACAATGTTCTTGGTGAAAAATATGACAATAGTATTCAAAGTAAGCGACAAATTAAAAGAAAAAATGGTCGAATATTATAAAGATAAAAAAAGAGATAAAACTCCTCCTTACGCTTTATTTCAAGCCGATGAAGCAGGAACAATCATAACGCTTTATGAATCAGGCAAAGCTATGTTCCAAGGTATATCTGCTGACATTGACGCGAACATGTGGAAAGAAATTGAAAAAAAACTTACCGGCAACGTAATCAATATTAATGCTTCGAGCGATAAACAAAACAAAGAAAAAATGATCCGTGAAACACTTTATAATCAAACTACTCTGGGTTCAGATGAAGTAGGAACAGGTGACTACTTTGGACCAATTGTCGTTACCGCAGCTTATGTTCGTAAAGAAGACATTGCCCGTATAGAACAATTAGGTGTCAAAGATTCTAAAAAGCTTACGGATGATAAAATTATTGAAATTGCCCCTTTTCTAATTAAAGAATTCGACCATTGCACCTATATTTTAAACAATAATGCTTACAATAAATATCAAGCCGAAGGCTATAATATGAATAAAATTAAAGCAATTTTACACAATAAAGTTTTAGTTGAAATGAAAAAAAGACAACCAGAATACGATAAAATTGTTTTAGATCAATTTGTAAACCCTCGTAAATACTTTGAATATATTTATGGAGCTCGCGAAAAAGTAAACGATATTACCTTTATGACCAAGGCTGAAAGTGTCTGTGCATCTGTAGCCGTAGCAAGTTGTATTAGTCGGTACATCTTCTTGAAAAAAATGAAAGAATTAAGCGAAAAAGTTGGTGTCGAACTGCTTAAAGGAGCTTCAGTTGAAGTAGATAAACAGGCGGCTCTACTCGTTAAAACCCATGGCAAAGAAATTCTAAATGATCTAGCCAAATTAAATTTTAAAAATACCGAAAAACTAAAAGAATATGTTTAAATCCTCTAAACTTTAAAAAGAGGATTTTTTTAATCGACAAACTTTAACAAAATTGTCATATCTTTTCTTTCCAAACCTCTGTTATAATAGAATAAGAAAGAAGAAATGTCTATGAACTATTTACATTGGTTTATTCCCTTCGCATGTTTAATTGCTTTTTTTATTTGGTATTTTGGCAAAACTTTTATCAACTTTTTTCCATTAAAAACAAAAATACAAAAGAAAGCTGCATGGAGCACTCTAGCAATTTTTTCTACCATAACCATTTTGTTCCGTACTCCTGTTACTGGCTTTCTTATTTATTTTACCTTTTTTCATCTTATATATGATTTTCTTCTTTTTTGTACTAACCACTTAAAAAAAGAAAAAAAATTCCTTCGAAAACTAAACCTTCATGAAATTCTCATCATAAGCCTTGCCCTTCTCATCACGTGTTATGGCATAATAAATACGCAAAATCCAGTCATAACAACTTACACCGTCCATACCGAAAAGAAAATAACTACTCCAATCAAAATAGGTTTTATCAGTGACATTCATCTTGGAACCCCCTACATTAACCATCAATTAGAAACCTTAAAAACGATAATCAATAACCAAAATTATGATGTGTTTATTCTCGGCGGAGACATATTAGATGAATGGAGCACCCCAAAAGATCACGAAAACCTACTAACCATTTTAAGCAATATCAAAACTAAATACGGTCTTTACTACATCGAAGGAAATCATGATCCCTTAACCACAGAATCAAAAACATTCTACGAAAAAGCAAATGTAACTATCCTAGAAGATGAAGCAATCCTTATAAACAATCAATTTTATCTCATTGGTCGTAAAGACCGCATCAACAAAGATGCCCAAAGCTTAAGCACCCTAACCAAAGAATTAAATGAAGAGTACCCTATTATTCTTTTAGAACACCGCCCAACTATCAAAAGTGAACTAGAAAATTCCATTATAGATATCAGTCTATCTGGACACACCCATGGTGGTCAAATTTGGCCAGCAAACTATTTCTTAGAATATGGCCACTACCAATATAAAAACAAAGATGCAATCGTTTCCAGTGGCTATGGTGAATGGGGAGTTCCAATAAGAACCGCCCATCATAGCGAAATCATTACAGTTTGGTTACAAAATTAATACTCAAACGTTTTAACTAAAAAAGCATAAAAAGCTACGGTCTTATCTTGATTACCACTTTTAATCTGATAATCCAACTTAGAAAGAGAGACCAAAATTTCTTTTAAATCATCCACATGATATTGACTAGCTTCCTTTTGAAGTTTTTTTACTTGCCAATCAGCAAGCTTTAATTCTGAAGCAATTGACTTTGCCGAATAATACTTACTCTCAAACAATTTATAATAATACATATGCCGATATTCCCTACCCACAAGATGAATAAGATTAATCGGATCCGTTTTAATCGTCAGAAAATCTTCAAACAAGCGAATTGCTGTAAAAGCATCTTTGGCTACCACAGCATCAACAAACTTAAACACATTTTCATTAATATTAGAAGGAATAATCTTCCGAATTTCTTCTAAAGGCAAAAAATCTTTATCTTTATAATACAAAGACAGCTTATCTATCTCGTTCATTATAATATCATAATTATTTAAACAAGCCTCAATAATATATTTCACTGTTTCCTCTTTAACTTGATATCTAGCCATTTTTTTTGTAATAGTCTGTAAAAGCTCATAATTTTTAGGTGCATATAAAGAAACATAATTATTACTATCCACTAATAAAGAAGTAATTCCTTTTCTCTTATCTACAGGTTCATACGTAATAAATATTAAAGTCGTCTCTGGATTAGGATGCATAAAATATTCGGTCAAAATCTTACTTTCTTTATCCGATAATTTAGTCTTTCCAAAAAAACATGCGTTACGCACAACAACATACTTTTCTTCCTGAAACATCGCAACAAAAGTAGCTTCTTGCAAAATCTCTTCTATACTCGTCTCTGGATAAGAATACGTAATTTTCTCGGCGTTTTCGTGAATAACTTCCTGTAACTTTTCATCAATTAAAACCCTTGAATCACTTTCAATCAATAATACTTCCATAATATCCCTCATCTAGTACTATTGTACAAAGAAATGAAAAGAACTGCAATGGAAAACTCA
>CALVQE010000078.1 GCA_944355355.1 uncultured Bacilli bacterium | reverse complement strand
CGTATACGAGAACCGTATGTGCGGTGGTGTGAGAGGGGCAAAATAATTTAACTATTATTTTCCTCTACTCGATTTTATGGAAAGAGAGAGTTTATGGAAAAGTTACGCAAACGTAGTGAAGTAAGTAAAGAGGATTGTTGGGATTTAACCTTGGTAGTTAAAGATCAGACAGAATATGAAGAAAAAAAGAATTTAATTTTAGAGTACAATCGGAAAATTGTTGCTATGAAGGGACATATTTTAGATAGTAAGGATACTTTAAAAGAGTTTTTAGAGATTTCTGAGAAGGAAAGTCGATTGTTAGAACAGTTATATATTTATGTTCGATTGACTTATGATGAAGATACTTCTAATGCCACGAGTTTAGCTCGCAAGTTAGAAATGGAACAGCTTGTCAATACTTGTGAAGATGCTGAGTCTTTTATTACAAGTGAGTTTATGAAGCGTGATTATGAAGATATTTTACCTTGGTTAGAGGAAGATGATTTCTTAAAAGATTATAAGCTTTATTTTAAAAGGGTATATCGGCAAAAGGAAAGAATTTTATCTGAGAAAGAGGAAAGAATTATTACAAAGGCTTTAAATGCTTTTGGAACACCTGATGAGGCTTTTGTTTCTTTAGATACAACCGATGCTCATTTTAAGAGTGTTTTGCTTAATGATGGAAATCGGGAAGAATTATCTCATTATAATTGGAATTTGTTTTTAGAAAATCCTAGTCAAGATGTTCGAAGAAGGGCCTTTAAAAATTATTATCAGTTTTATTGCCAACACAAAAATACTTATGCTGCGCTTTTAAAAGGAAATTATCAGGAGTTAGAGTTCTTAAGAGATCTTCGACATTATGATAGTGCTTTAAAGATGGCTTTAGATGAAATTTGTGTGTCTGAGGATGTATATCATAATTTGATTGAGAATGTTCATCAATATATGGACTTAAATGTTGAATTCCAAAAGATTAAGGCTAAGTTGCTTCATAATAAAGAGTATCATCTTTATGATACTTATGTTCCGGTTGTATTGCCTCCTCAGGCTCATTTTACGAAAGAACAAGCTATTGAAATTGTTAAGAAGGCCTTGGCTCCTTTACAGGAAGATTATTTAGCACACTTCCAGAAAATATTAGATTCACATGCTGTTGATTTTTATCCAAACGAATCGAAACACAGTGGAGCTTATCATTGGGGATGTTTTGATTCTCCAAATTATGTCCTTTTAAATTTTAATGGCTCTTATGATTCTGTGAGTACTTTGGCTCATGAGTTTGGTCATGCGGTGCATTCTTTGTATTCTAAAGAAAATAATCCTTATATTTATCATGATTATGAGATCTTTTTAGCCGAGATTGCTTCAACGGTTAATGAAACTTTACTTTCTCTCTATTTTCTAGAAAATACGCAATCTAAACAAGAAAAAATTTATTATTTATGTGAATTTTTAGATAAAGTTAAGGCGACGATCTATCGTCAGACGATGTTTGCTGAATTTGAAAGTATTATGAGTAAAAAATGTCAGGAACATGAGTCTTTAACAGAAGAGTTGTTTAGTACAGTATATTATGATTTAAATAAAGAATATTTTAAAGATTCTGTTATTCTTGATCCAGAAATTCGTTATGAATGGATGCGTATCTCTCATTTCTATCGACCTTTTTATGTTTATAAATACGCTACGGGATTAATTTGTGCAATTTGTATTGTTAAAGATATTTTAGATCATAAAGATGGTTTTGTAGAAAAGTATTTGAATTTCTTAAAGAGTGGATGCAACAAGGAAGTGCTAGATATTTTAAAAGATGTTGATATTGATTTGACAACTGAGGCTCCTTTTGAAAAAGCATTTACTTTTGTTAAAGAATTATTAAATGAGTTAAAAGAAATCGTGCAAGAAGGTGAGTAAAAATGAACAAAAAAGATTATTATGAGGTTTTGGGTGTTGAGAAATCAGCTACTCAAGCGGATATTAAGTCGGCGTTTCGAAAACTTGCTAAAAAGTATCATCCTGATAATAAAGAAACAGGAGATGAAGCTAAGTTTAAGGAAATAGGTGAAGCTTATGCAGTTTTATCTGATGAGACGAAACGAAGACAATATGATCAGTTTGGCCATGCTGCTTTTGATGGCGCGGCTGGTGCTGGTGGCTTCAATCCTGGAGATGTTGATTTAAATGATATTTTAAGACAAGTCTTTGGTGGTGGTTTTGGCGGTTTTTCTGGTGGATTTTCCGATTTTTCTGATTTCTTTGGGGGAGGAAATTCTAGAACAAGTAATCGTGCTCGTAAAGGAAAAGATATGCTTGTTCGTTTAGATCTTTCTTTTGAGGAAGCTGCTTTTGGAGTAGATAAAGATATTGAACTTATTTTAAATGATACTTGTGATGAGTGTCATGGTAAAGGTGGTTTTGATGAAATTACTTGTGATTATTGTCATGGAACTGGTTATGTGGTTACAGAACAAAGAAGTTTGTTTGGTGTAGTTCAGAGTAGAAGTGCTTGTCCAAAATGTCATGGTGAGGGTAAATCTTATAAGAAGGTTTGTTCTTCTTGTCGGGGAACTGGACAGGTTAAAAGAAAGAAAGAAATTGAAATTCATATTCCAGAAGGTGTTGAAACAGGACATCAACTTCGAATTAGTGGTAAGGGAGAAGCTGGCACAAACGGTGGACCAAACGGAGATATTTATATTGAATTACGGGTTCAAGAAAGCGATTTTTATGAAAGAGAGGGAGCTGATTTAACTGTTGAACTTCCAATAACTATGCCAGAGGCAGTTTTAGGATGTAAAAAAGAGGTGCCAACTATTTATGGCAATGTTATGATGGAGATTAAGGCTGGTTGTCAAAGTGGTACGAAGTATAAATTAAAAGGAAAAGGGTTAAAGGTTCCTGGTTCTCTTCGTAAGGGTGACGAGTATGTTGTCATTAAAGTTGTGACACCAACAAGGCTTAGTAGGGAACAGAAAAAATTATTTAATGCTCTTTTGGATACCGATTTAGATAATGAAACTGTTTTTAGGGCTTATCGTAAACATTTGTAAAAAGTTGAGAAAACCTCAGCTTTTTTTTGTAGTTACAGTTCAGATAGAAAAGACAAAATAAAAGTCAAATCTATCTTTTTATTACTATTTTACTAAAATAAACAAGAAAAGAATAGGCTATTTATTTCTGTAAAATTTCGCTATAATTAAAGCAAAAGAAGGTATGAACATGACAGCAAAAGGATATGTAAATGATTTCTATAAACAATTTGAAGAATTAAATAAAAAATTAGACAAAGCAAATAATACTATCTTTAGTATGTCATTAACAATATCAGAATTAAGCGAAAATAATAAGAGTCTCGCAAAAGAATTAGAAAAGTCAAATAGAAAAGTTCAAGAATTATTACTTGAAATAGAAAGATTAAAAAAAAATAACGATAAAGATAGTACGAATTCTTCTAAACCATCTTCTACGAACGGATATAAAAAAGTCATTACAAATAATCGAGAAAA
>CALVQE010000077.1 GCA_944355355.1 uncultured Bacilli bacterium | reverse complement strand
TATTTAACTTAGGGTAATCCATCTCGCATTAATATTATACCGCATTTTTTTCTTTTTTTATCATTTATTTTTCATTTTTTCATTTTCTATGGCTGAGTAGTAACATTCATAGAGCAATAAATTTTCTATGAATTTTTCTGAAGTGCCTCACGTTATTCCTTACATTTTGCGACTTGAATGGTTATTCATTTCTAATGGTTCTTGAGTTTTATTTAATGAAATTAATCCACTTTGAACAATTTTTTCAATATCTACCTCTTGTTTTTTTATTTCTAATTTTATTTTTTCAACTTTATCCGCGATTAATTGTAATCTTTGAGAATCAAAATCTGTTAAATAATCATTTAGTTCTTGGATAGTTGCTGGAATGAATGATAATCCGCTTTGTTCTTTGAATGATGTTTCTAAACCTTCTACATTTTTTTTCCATTCTTGTTCTTGATTTGCCAGGATCTTTTCATCTTGTTTAAGACGATCTAAATTTGCTTTAGAAAGCACTAAGTCTTGCTTTGCTTTTTTGGTTTGACGATAATTTAAAAAATGTCCTAGTTTTGTTGATGTTTGGGTTTCTATTTTTATTTCGAGGTCTTGAATATTTTTTTGAGTATTCGTTTGGAAGATGACATTTTTATTTCTTTGGGTTTCATTGACATTTAACTCTTTTTTGGAGCTATAGATTTGTTTTAGTAGTTCCTCAAATTCTGTTTTCGACTCTAAAATGTGTTGTTTTGTTTTTAAACCTTGAAAACTTCTTTCGGACATTTCTAAAACTTGATATTTTCTTTTAATATTTTCTTGTTTATATTGATAAGCTTTCCATGCTACCAGCTGACATAGAGATTTATAATCGGTAATTGGTTCTAAAGGAAGAGAAGAATTTAGTTCAATTAAATATATTTCTAAAAAAAGGGAATAAACTAAATCAAATTGAGGAAAATATTTTGTTAATATCGTTTTATCAAGTGTTTTAAGATTGTCTAAAAATCTTTTTAATTCTTTGATATTTTTCTGATGTTTTAACATATTTTCAACCAGGACAATTAACTTTTGTTCTAAATCTTCAAAATTTTCGAAATGAATTTGAATGTCTGTGTCTTTTTGGTTTAACAAAAATTTAATTATACTTTTTTGTTGTTCAAAATTTGGAAATACTTCTTTAAAGTAGTTTTGATAATAAGAGTCTTCTTGCAATTTTTGAGCGCGATAAATCACAGAAGAAAGTTCCCATAAATAATTACATTGACTTAAATCCAAATATTGTTTTAAAGCTTCTTTCATTTTTTCTTTTGGCAAAGTTTTACCAATAATCTCTTCTTCTTCAACAGTTATTTCTGAGGTTATACTTTGGCAAATATAATTTTTAAATTCCTCAACATCAGTTGTAGTAAAGAAAGGATCATTACAGGTAAGAGTTATTTGTGTTTGATAATCTTTATTAAAACGCTTAACTTGTTCTAAAACTTCACGTACAAATTCACGTTGAACATAGCCAAGCTTTTTTCTTTCAGATAAATCTAAATAAAATTGTTGAGCAACTATTGAAATGTACGCATGATTAGGCTGATAGGCATCCCAGCCAACTAGTTTACGATTAGGATGTAGGGCTTGTTCAATTTGCACATGAATATCATTATGGGTACTGTAATCATGGTTATCAACAGCTGTATAAAAAACAAATTGTTTATCGGTAATGACGCCGGCCGCTTTAGTTTTTCTAGTATTTTGGCAAAAACTAAGATAGTCGTATACATTTAAGCTTAAACTTTTATTATCTATATTCATTATTTCTATTCCCCATTTCTTCTTGTTTGGTCTGCTAAAAAAGAAAAGTTTTCCTTTTCTTTATTTAAGTTCATAAGTTGTTCCATCTTTTGTATCCTTTAGAATTATTCCCTGTTCTAATAGTTCTGAACGTATTTGATCTGCTTTTTGATAGTCTTTATTTTCTTTAGCAACTTTTCTTTCAGCTATCTTTTCTTCAACATATTCCATCATTTCAGAAGATATTTCTTTTTCTTTACATAAATCTAGCGAAAAGACTTTATCCCAATTTTTTATAAGCTCATATTTTGTTTTATCCGATACATCACTTTTTAAAAGTTCATACATTAAAGTGATTGCATTAGCAGTATTTAGATCATCACTTATATAGCCTTTAAATTCTTCATCAAATTTACGATAAGCATCTTCATCTAAAGTTCCTTCTTTATTTAAACTTCCAACTTTTGTTTTTAGTTTTAAGTAACTATTGGCTGTGTTTTCTAAAATTTCATAGCTAAATACTAGTTGTTTACGGTAATGACTGTTTAAACATAGAAACCGATAGGCTAGTGGATCAAAGCCTTTTTCTTCTATTAAAGAAACAGTTAAAAACTCGCCTTTGCTCTTACTCATTTTGCCTGTTTCATCATTTAAGTGTTCGCCATGAACCCAGTAGTTACACCACTTATGTCCAAGGTAGCTTTCGCTTTGAGCGATTTCGTTAGTATGATGTGGAAATATGTTATCAACAGCTCCACAGTGAATATCTAAATATTCGCCTAAATTTTTTATACTGATTCCAGAACATTCAATATGCCAACCAGGATATCCTACTCCCCAAGGACTATCCCATTTTAATTCTTGACTGTCAAACTTAGATTTTGTAAACCATAAAACAAAGTCCGCTTGATTTCTTTTGTTTTGATCTTCTTCTACGCCTTCTCTTACGCCTACAACCATTTCATCTATTTTATGGTTGGTTAGTTGATAGTAGTCTTCTAATTTTGATGTATCAAAGTATACGTTTCCACCACTTTCATAGGCATAGCCATCTTTTAATAGCTTTTCAATAATTTTAAAATACATATCAATATTCTCTGTTGCTGGAGATACAATTTCAGGCCATTTAATGTTTAATTTTTCGGTATCTTTTTTAAAAGCTTCAGTATAGTACTTAGCAATTTCTAAAACGGTTTTGTTTTCTTTTTTGGCACCTTTAACCATTTTATCTTCGCCAGAGTCTGAGTCGCTTGTTAGATGGCCTACATCAGTGATATTCATACATCTTTTTACCTCATAGCCTAAGTAGGTCAAAGTTTTTTCTAAAATATCTTCAAAAATGTATGTTCGCAAGTTTCCTATATGAGCGTAGTTATATACTGTAGGTCCACATGTATACATTTTTACTTTTTTGCCTTCATTGGGAATAAATTTTTCAACTTTTCTTGTTAAAGTATTGTATATACGCATTACTCATCACTCCTATACTCATTATATCATATTTTATTAAATAACCAAGAAAAATAGTCTTTCTCTAACGAAAGACTATTTTTATAAAAACCTATTCTTGCTTTGACCAAGAAAGGTAAAAATTTGTGATCTTTTTTCGTTTTATTGTGCACAACTTACTAAAAATATCACAATTTTTATTTTAACATTATCCCTTTAAAAACTCAAGACGCGTTAAAAGTTTCTCAGGTCAAAATGTGACTTACAAGCGAAAATGTTACAAAAAAAATAATGAATTATAAGCAGAAATGTTACATGAGAAAAGCAATTAAA
>CALVQE010000076.1 GCA_944355355.1 uncultured Bacilli bacterium | reverse complement strand
TTAATAGTATTTAACAGTATTTAATAGTATTTAACAGTATTTAATAGTATTTAACAGTATTTAATAGTATTTAACAGCATTTAACAAAAAACTGCCAGACAAACTAGCAGGAATTTCTTTCAGATAAAAAACTATTTTAAAACAATATAACGTCCTTGAGGATCATTTTTAGAAGTGCCAGTCCACTCTATTAATTCCTTATCCATCAATTTATTTAATAATTTGACAGCAGTAGGTTTACTTCTAGAAATCATCACAGCTGTTTCTTCGGAAGTAATTTCACCTTTATCATATATAGCCGTTAACACTTGTTTTTCTAAATAATTTAATTCATTCCACTTCTCATGAATAACTTTTTCTCTAAGCATGCCTTCTTCTTTTCTACGACTACGCATAATAATATTATTATCAAGAATAAGTAAAACAGAATGTTGATCAGGTTCAGCATAAATAGGCTCTTTTAAAAAGAAACGTTTCATCTCACTATAGATTCTTTTAACGCCCTCATTTAACTCCCTTACAATTCCAAGCTCATTTAAAACTCTTGCTATCTGTGGATTTCTTGAATACCGCTTTGTTATCATAGTATCTAAAGTAACAAATCCTCCTAATCCACCTGGACTACATATTTCTAATCTATCATCATAGATTTTAATTGTAATATATTCTCCACTATTACTATAATCTCGATGAGTAACAGCATTAACTAATCCTTCATACCAGGCAAACTCAGGATATTCAGGAACAGTTTCAAATATTCCATTCTGATTTAAGTGTGTAAATTCCCTTAACTGCGAACGAATAAAGTCACTCGCTTGTTTCACTGTCTTATAAAGGCAAAAATCAAAAGTTTTATCTTTAACAATATTCATATCCGCACCAACCTGAAAATTAATACCCTCAAACTTTAAAACTCTAACTCTTGCACTAGGTAAATAAACAGTAGGATTCTTACCAAATAATAACATACCAGCTTTAGTTAAATGTAACTCTCCATGTACCTCTTTTAAGAAACCTCTAGCCTTTAAAACTTCTTCATAAGTCAAATCAGTTCCTAATTTCTTCTTATAAATCTCAACCATATCAACATCAATATCAATAATAGAAGAATCCATTAGTACTTCTGTTTCAAAATTACGTTCTCTTTTTTCATACTCTAAACTTCTAATTTGATCAGCATTTAATTTAATTGAAGAATCACCTTGCCTACAATAAACCTCATCTCTATTATTTCTAACAATGCAACCCATAGCAGGTTCAATATGAAAAAGCAAAAGATAATCGTCTTCATCTTTTGGATTTTTAACATTCATAAGTTCAAATTCATATACAGGTGCTGGTCTTAAATATCCAGTTACGACCTTCTGACACTCATTTAACTTATTAGGACTCGTCGAATTAAAACCTTCAATTACACCATCATCTGTTATTCCAACAACTAAAACTCCACCATTAGCATTAGCAAAAGAAGCTATTTCATTAGCTAATGCCTGTAACGAAACTTTAGCTCGTTTTCTCTCCAAATATAAATTCTCTGGGGTTTTTGCTAAATAATCTAGTGTCAAAGAAGAATTCACCCTTGATCTACACATAATTATCTTCACCTCGTCTTATATTTTATCATAATTCTCATTCTTGTTGCGTAATTTTCACTTCTAAATTAAATCGATGCCATTTAAAAAAGATGGAATTTTTTCATCTCCAAACAAACTTTTTCCATCTTTTTTCTTTTATTTCCTATCTTAATCTAAAACTGGCCATTATTCAGCTTCTATGGTGTATGGATTACTAGCACTTCCATCACCAAATTTTAGACTATCAGCCTTTAAATTTATAACGGGCCGCACACCGCTCGAGCGATTCACGCCGTTGTAGTTGCTCGCATGACCATTCGAAGAGACGCGACGAACAAGCGCATTGCTGCCATCGAAGCTGCTAGGCGACATGGTCCAGTAAGTGTTGCCTGTATATAAATAATAACCATAATTATTGCTACCATATCCTCCTGCTAAATAAACCTCATCGGTATTTATAAGTCCGATTGGATAACTTAAATCTCCATTCCCTGTAATTTCATCATCTACTGTAAATCGATCATTTTGATTTGGACATGTAAGTCGTATTCCATTACTAGAACTATTCCATCGATATTGAGTATAACTTGCCCCGGTACCTGTACCACTATTGGATGAACCAAACGAACGATCATTACAGAATAATGTATCTGCAATATATTGTTCATACTCTGTCCCTAATATATGTTCCTCATACCATGTATCCACTCTTCCTTTAATAGTACTATTTGTTATGTTTGCATGCGTCTCTTCATATGTGGTCCCTGTTCTACTTATCGTCTTTACATTGGCTGTTGTAATGGTGTCTTCACTTTCTACATAATAAATAGTTGTACATCCACTATAACTTGTACTTGCACAAGTGTATTTTCCTACCTGACTTCCGTCATATACACTTCTTGTATAATCCGTGAGTCTAAATTGTCCGGTGGTTTTATCAAAAGTATATCCTGTTCCATAATAGTAATTATTTGCTAATGTGCTTGTGTTGCGACTTGTTCCATGATTCTCTTCATATCCTCCTTCTACACTAGTTCTAGTATAACTATATGTATATGCACGATAAGAATCACGATATTCATCTATGACATACATTGTGGTACAACTTGTTGATGTACTAGAAGAGCATGTATATTTTCCGACTAATTCTTCACTCCATACAGCTTGTGTAGGATTGGTTAAAGTATATCTTCCTGTTGCTGTATCAAAGGTATAACTATCTGCATAATAGTAATAATCATTTAGACTTCGACTACTTGTTGTTTCACTTGTTTCAGGTTCTCCCCATATATTCTCGCCATACATATAGCCTACATGTGCATTGTTATTATAAGATGAATTGTATGCACTGGTTCCTATTTGAGTATAATCCGTACTTCCATCATTATAGCCATTTTTTAAAACATCACTTTTATTTGGTAAAGCATCGATAACGCTGGCATCTCCAGCATAAATCATCCTTATACTTCCATCGCCATTGATTCTTAAGATTCGCCAATAAAAACCTCCAAACTTTACCCAGTTGTTTTCGACATTTCCTCGATAGTAATAAGAAGTCCCATAATCGTCTGGTGCACTGCATAAGTATCCATTAGTTTCTTCTCTACCAGTAACTCGTACAGTTCCATCTTCATTCACAGTTGGGCATCCTTCAGCGTTATCTGCATCTGCTAAGATACTACATTGAACAGAATCTTCTCCATACTCTTCTACACAAAGTTCATAATCACTTGGCATATGATCAATATAACTTGCTGTAATCGTAATCTTACTAGCAAAAGTCGTATTTAATATCCCTTCGCTTTCTAAAGTAACATTCTCATCGATCCATAATCTTAAGTTATATGTCACACTTTCATTATGATCTAAGTAGCCTGTTTTGAGTTTAAAAGATGTTGTGGCATTATCTAAAGTTGTATTAACTGTATCATTATCTGATAGTAAAGAAATATCATCTTCTAAAGCAACTTTAATATATTCATAATGCGTTAAGGTAGATGTGTTTAATACTTCTAAGTTAATTTGATAAGATGCATAGTTTTCACAAGTATTTGTAATTGTAAACTACCACGCACTGAAAGTACGTGGCTTTCTTTTAGGTGCTGGAAGCACATTTAGTGAGTAAACTCACG
>CALVQE010000075.1 GCA_944355355.1 uncultured Bacilli bacterium | reverse complement strand
ATACTGTAGAGGCCTACGTTTCTGGTAAAATGCGAGTAAATATGATTCGTATTCTACCAGGTGATACAGTCACCATTGAGCTTTCTCCTTACGACTTAACACGTGGGCGAATTATATGGAACAAAAGATAATGGAGGTATAATATGAAAGTAAGAGCGTCAGTAAAACCCATTTGTAAAAAATGTAAAGTAATCAAAAGAAATGGAAAAGTTATGGTAATTTGTGAAAATCCAAAACACAAACAAAAACAAGGAAAGTAGAGGAATTAAAATATGGCAAGAATTAAAAATATTGAATTACCAAATGAAAAGCATGTTTGCATTGGTTTAACCAGCATTTATGGTATTGGTAGAAGCCTTGCAAAAACAATTTGTGAAAAAGCAGGTGTACCTGCAGAGCGCAAGGTAAAAGATTTAACAGATGAAGATATCCAAAACTTACGTAAAGAAATTGATAATTATGTAGTTGAAGGTGATCTTCGTCGTGAAGTTCAATTAAACATTAAAGAAAAAATGGAAATCAACTCATATCAAGGAGTTCGTCATAAAAAGGGACTTCCTGTTAGAGGACAAAGAACTAGCAGAAATGCTCGTACCAGAAAAGGTAAGGGTAAAGTAGTAGCTAATAAGAAAAAAGTAGGTAAATAGGAGGTTTAATTTATGGCATATAATAGAAGAAAAAGAAAAGTTAAAAAGAATATTCCTGAAGCAGTCGCACATATTAAATCAACATACAATAATACTATTGTAACCATTACAGATAAAGACGGAAATGTTATTAGTTGGGCAAGTGCTGGTACTATCGGATATAAAGGTTCTAAAAAGAAAACACCTTTTGCTGCTGGTACAAGTGCTGAAGCAGCTGGACGTGCTGCTATGGACTGCGGTGTTAAGAAAATTGAAGTACACGTTAAAGGCTTAGGAGCTGGTAGAGAAAATGCCATCCGTCAATTACAAGCAGTAGGATTAGAAGTAACAAGTATCGTTGATGAAACACCAATTCCTCATAACGGATGTCGTCCACCAAAAAGACCTAGAAATTAGTGTTGGAAAGGAAAGTAGACTATGATTAAATTTGAAAAACCAGATTATAAAATTGTTGAATACCAAGAAAGTAACCACTATGGAAAATTTGTTTTAGAACCACTTGAAAGAGGTTTTGGTCATACTATTGGTACAGGCTTAAGAAGAGTAATGTTATCTAGTATGCCTGGATGTGCAATTAATACAATTAAAGTTGATGGTGTTCTTCATGAATTCCAAAAAATTGATGGTGTTTATGAAGATGTGACCGCAATTGTATTAAACTTTAAAAGTGTGGTTTTAAAAAATCATTCTGAAGAAAGTAAAGTAATGCATTTGGAAGCAAATACTCCAGGTCCTGTTACTGCAGGAATGATTGAACATGATCCAGATATTGAAATTATGAATCCAGACTTTGTTATTTGTAACTTAGTTGAGGGTGGAAAAATCAGTGTAGATATCACTTGCAATAACGGTAAAGGTTATGTTGACTCTAAAGAAAATCAAAGACTTTATGCAGCAGATAAACCAGGAGTTATTGCTATCGATTCATTATATTCTCCAGTAGAGAGAGTAAATTATGAAGTAGAAAGTGCTCGTGTTGGTCACAATGAAAACTTTGATAAATTAATTGTTGAAGTAGAAACAAATGGAAGTATTACTCCAGAAGAATGTATGGCTTTAGCAGCTAAAATCTTAATTGAGCATTTCAACATCATTGCCGATTTAAATGCTATTAGTGATGTAGCTGGGCTTATGAGTGAAAAGAAAGTGGATACAATTACGAAAACACTTGAAACACCAATTGAAGAAATTGAATTCTCTGTTCGTGCTTACAACTGTTTAAAAAGAGCAGGTATTCATACGGTTCAAGATTTAATCAATAAAAAAGAAGTTGAAGTCACAAAGATCCGTAACTTAGGTAAAAAATCATTAAAAGAAGTATTAGATAAAGTAGAAGAAATGGGACTTAAGTTCCACGAATAAGGAGGTAAAAGACAATGGCTTATAGAAAATTAGGAAGAGAAACACGTCAAAGAAGAAGTATTCTAGCAGGTCTTTCAAAAACAGTTATTTTAGAAGGCAGTGTTATTACAACTGAAGCTAGAGCTAAAGAAGTACGTAAGTTTGTTGAAAAAATGATTACTTATGGAAAAAGAGGAACTTTAGTTTCAAGAAGAAAAGCTTTAGCGTTCTTCCATAATGATAATGAAGTAGTAAGTAAAATCTTTAATGAACTTGCTCCTAAATATCAAGAAAGAAATGGTGGATATACACGCATCATTAAAATTAAAGAACGTATTGGTGACGACGCTTTACAAGTAAAATTAGAACTAGTTTAAAAGGGCATCTATTTATTAGATGTTTTTTTGACAAAACATTTATAGAGCGGAATCAATAAAAATTATCCTTGTTTCATAGCCAAAAGCATGATAAACTTTCTATAGAAAATAGTAAGGATATGATGTCTATGCCTCCCTTAAAAAAGAAAAGATATTTACTTATATTTTTGCTTATGGTTTTAGTTCTTTTCTTAGTAATAATTGGAGTGTATTGGTTTATTTTCCGGAAGAATTGGTCTAAAGAGTTATACCCAGTTATCCACATCGAATATGGTGAAGAAATCACACCAGAAATGCTATTTCAAAATGAAGTAGATCTTACTAATTATCAAATCGATCCCCCATTAGAAACAATTCACGAAGTAGGCACATACACTTTAAAAATCATGGTAAACAATTCTAGTACGCAAATAAGAGTTATTATAGAAGACAGTATTTCACCACAAGTAGAAGTACAAGACTTAACAAGATATATTGATGAAGAACTTCCATCAAAAGAAGAATTTGTGACTCAGGTCATTGAGGCTTCAGAATATCAAATTTTAGATTATACGGTTAATAAAACAGTAGGTACCCATGAAATTATCATAACTGTACAAGACATACACGGAAATAGCACTCAAAAAAAGGCCACATTAACAATTCTAGAAGATAAAGAGCCACCAATTTTTGCAGGCTTAACCGACATAACCATCGAAGTAGGAACAACTCCAGATTTATATGGAGGAGTGGAGGCAGTGGATAAGCGCTTTGGTAATGTCGAGTTTACTGTAGACGATCAGATGGTAGACTATCAAACTCCAGGAAGATATACAATAACTTATAAAGCGAAAGACCAGTTAGGTAATGAAAGCATAGCCACCAGAAATATTCAAATTAAAGAAAAAGCCATAACTTATATGATTAATAACTTTCCAGTTTATAATCAGTATCCTAACTATCCAAATGGGTGTGAAAGCATCGCTTTATATAACCTTCTTAGATACTATGGTGTAAGTGTAACTCCCGAAGAAATTGTAAATCGCCTAAAAAAGGGAGATGGACCATATTGGAATGGTAATACCTTATATGGAGGTAATCCAGAGATTGAATTTGTTGGGGATCCACGAGATATCCATGGCTATGGTGTATACCAAAAACCAATTCGCGATGTTGCAAACTATTACAAAAGTGGCATGATTGACTATACAGGCCATTCATTAAATGAAGTGCTAAACCTTGTTAAACAGAGTATTCCTGTGCAAGTTTGGGTGTCGATAAATTTAGAAGATACCAAAGTATGTACCCATTGGACTTACACACCAACCGGCGAAACAATAAACTGGATTTGTAATTTGCATAGTGTAGTTGTCATAGGATTTAATGACAATTATGTCTATGTGTCAGATTCTTACACAGGAAAAATAGAAGCGTACTCACGCATCCAATTCGAAAAAATGTATAATCTATTTGGCAAAAGAGCTTTATACTATCCAAACGATAGTGTGAAAAGTTTTATGGAAAACAAGGTGCACTAAAATAAACAGATATTAAGATGAAAATCTTGATATAAATC
>CALVQE010000074.1 GCA_944355355.1 uncultured Bacilli bacterium | reverse complement strand
ACTTATTGCAACACACTTGTGTCAAACTTATTGCAACAGATTTTGTGTTTGTTGCAATTACTTTGAAAATTAAGAATGAAGGAAAGTATAGAAGAAAATACTAGTATTTCAGGGTAACTTTTGCTATAATACTCAAGGAAAGAGTGATTTAAATGAAGAAAAAAAGTTTGATTGTTTTATTGTTGACTATGGCTTTTCTTTTTGTCGCACCTAAAATGGTTTTTGCACAAGAGAAAGTTAAGGTTTATTTGTTTCGAAGTGACACTTGTCCAATTTGTCAGCAAGCTGTAGCTTTTTTTAATGAATTGGCAGAAGATGAAGAATATAAAGATATGTTTGAACTTGTAGATTTTGAAGTTTCTTCCACTAAAAATGCTAAGTTGATGGATAAAGCTAGTGAAGCTATGGGAGATGGTGAGGTGAGTGGAGTGCCTTACATTGTTATAGGTGATCGTAGTTTTGGTGGATATACTTCATCTTGGGATGAGGATATTAAATCAGAAATTAAGGATACATATGAAGATGAGAGTTTTGTTGATCCTTTAAAAGATATTGTTGGGGAAACAGATAATTCTAACGATACGCTTATTACTGTTGGTATTTTTGCTGTTGTAGTTGTTTTAATTGGAGGAGTAATTTTCTTGGCTCGTAGAGGTTCTCTATCTTCTTTGGAAGAGGAACAAGAAGATGTTGTTGTAGAGGAGAAGAAAGAAGAAGTTAAAAACGAAATTAAAGAGGAGCCTAAGAACGAAAAGGTTCAAGAAAAGAGTTCTTCTTCAAAAAAGAAAACAGTTAATAAAACAGGTTCAAAAAAAGTAGCAGGTACTAAGTCAACATCAAAGAAAACTCAAAAACGTAAATAAAAGAATCTACAGTGAGATGTAGATTTTTTTAGTTTTTGTTTAGGAAATAGTTTACTAATTGTATTAGTGAATATAGGATTAATAGTACTCCAATGAAGATAAGCACTGCATTTTCAGCAAAGATTGAGTATAATCCTAAAATAATAAAGATGATAGAAATTGTTAGTTCTTTTAGAAAGTGTTTATGATTTTTTGCTTTCCAGGCTATGGCATTGCCGAGTTTATTTAAACCTATGAAGAATAGCCATATTCCTGTGACAATGCGGATGGCATTGTCAATAAAATTTGATAGAAAAATGACAAGCAGACCGGTTGCGGTATACATGATTGCTGAGTAAAGTATTTGGGGATTTTCGATTTTTAATTGACTTTTGATGTTAAAGTATTGTATGAATTTAGCAATACCTACAACAATGACGATTATACCTAAAATAGTAAATAAGATTGTAATAATTGAGCCTGCGTTGAATACTAAAATGATTCCTAAAATTAGTTGTAAAATAGCACTGATAAGGTTACTATTTTTTTCGCTTTTATCCTTTATTATTGTAACTTTCATGTTTTCTCCTCTCTTCTAAATATTATATCACAAAAGTGCTCTACTTTGTGCTATAATTGATATAGTGAAAAAGGGGCTATATTATGAAGAAAGAGGAGTTGCTTAAATTACTAAATAAATATGGTTTTTATTCATTTCAGAAGGAACCTTTTCTATATGAGGGAAAAGATGGGATAGGCTTTTCTTATTCTTTTAAAGACCCGTTTTATGGTCAGTTGACAAGGTTATTTTTGCCTAATTCATTAGTCGAAGCAGAAGATTTTTTGGCTAAATATTATTGGTATAAAAGGTATGGTGATGTTTATTCTGTTTTTTTTGTGCTTGATAATTATAGAAGTGCTCATCCAAATATTAGGATTGAATATCAAGGAAATGACATGTCTTTGAATGATTTAAATCAACTTCTTATTGAGCCAAAAGAGAAGAAAGAAAAGGATAAGGCGTATATTCGAAAGGTAAAAAGAACTCTTTTATTACTGCTTGAGGTTTTAAAGGAAAAGTTGCGACTTCAAAATCAGACTTATCATAATTTGCTTAAGCTTACAAATAATTATATTGATAAGGAGAATGAGTTTCAAGACAAATGTGCTAGATATCAAAAGAGGGTGGTTGAACCTTTAAAACATGTTGAGTCTGAAAATTTTGATTTTGCTGTAGATTATTCTTTACAGGATTATGAAAATGAAATTCGTCAAAATGAGGATATAGAGTCTTTAGAATCTTTGGTGGATAGCTTAGTTGATATAATTTATCATTTAGAAATTGATGAAGGTTATTTACAAAATAAGTATGAATTAATTAAGATGCCTTTGCAAATTCAACTACTTAAAAGAAAAATTCAAATTTTGGACGATTATTTTTCTCGTAAAAAGGTTCTTTTTGGACGTAAAGAAGATGAACTTGAAAAAACAATTTTAGATGCTGAACAAGAAAGTACGCTTCAAAATATTGTTTCTTTTGAACATTACAAGAGTAATGAGGAAAAACGAATAGATGAGAAATATACTGTTATTCCAGACTTGGATATTCGAACGGTTGGCGATTTTTTGGTTGAGTTTGATAATTTGAAAATTTCTGAACCCGTACTGGTTGATCATATAACGGATAATGTTTCTTTTGAAATCGTTATGGAAAACTTAGAACATGACTATGCTAATTTATCTCGTGATGAGCAAGATAGATTGCTTGCTTATTATTATTTGTGGAAACAAGTTGATGATCAGTCGTTGGAACATTTTATTTCTCTTATGAACAATCCGAATAATATTATGATGAAGATTAAGTATTTTAAGGATATTGATTGTTCCTCTTTAGAGGGTTGTTTAAGATCGATTCAGAATTTCTTTGATAGAAGTGGTGAGTTACTTAAACCGAGTATTTTGGCTGGATCTATTAATGTTTTTTGGAAGGATAATTCGGATGGAAATCCGGATAAGTATTTAAAGGTTTCTTCGAAACGTTCTTTAGCGCCTACTCAGAAAGCTGGTAAAAATGATGTTTTATATATTGGTCATGTTGAAAAAGGCACTTTAGTTTATTTTATTCCAAATGAAATTGTTGAAGATGTTTATAATGAGGATACATTGATTTTGTCTGAAAAAAGACCATTTATGTTATTACCGCATGAAAATTGTATTATAAGCGATAAATTTTCTGATATAATAAGAGTAGTAGACTTTATTCCTAAGAAAGAGAATTCGGATCAAATTACAATTGTTCGAGATCTAGTAGAAAATAAAGTTATGCTATTTAAGCAAGTGAATGTGGAAAGGAGTTAAAAATGAATCGAGAGGAATTTAGAAAGAAGTTATTAGATGGTTTAGATATTTTGCGTGCTGAGGTTGCAACTTTAGAATGTGACGTTTATTTAAAGCAAATTGAGGAAAAGATGCAGAATGGATCAAGTGAGGAAGACGCGGTGAAAAGTCTTGGGGAGATTTCTGTTATACAAAAAGATATTTTGAATAAGCATGGAATTAATCCGGATAAGGTTATAAAGAAAAAAGGTTTTTTCTATAAACAATTTGAGGAATTGTTTCAAGTTATTCACCGTGTAGTTGAGCAAATGGCTAATAATTCTTTTAAAGAAAATGTAAAAATTATTGTGGATATTTTAATATTGATTTTTGTTATTTGTATTATTAAAATTCCATTTATTTTGGTTCAAAATCTTGGAGATAGTGTTTTGCTTGCTTTTGAGTATCCAATTCTTTTAGATATATGGGCTTTGATTATTGATGTTCTTTATATTATCGTGGCTATTATGGTCTTTATGAATGTGTTTACAAAATGGTTTAAAAATTTGAGAGTTCAAAAGAAAGAAAAGCCTGCTCAAAAAATTAAAGCTAAGGCTTTAGAATCTGTTAATTTAAAGGCTGAATCAGAAGAAAATAAAGAATAAATAGAGAATTTATTTTGATAAACATCGTAGGAAACTAGGGTGTTTTTTTCTTGTATAATAAGAAAGTAATACAATAAGTGCGACCGTGTAGGTCAAATATTTTAGTAGGTGGAAATCCTACCTAGAAAGTGAC
>CALVQE010000073.1 GCA_944355355.1 uncultured Bacilli bacterium | reverse complement strand
CTATTTAAAAAGTCGATTTTCTTAGGTATTTCCTAATCAAATCGACCCTTTAGTTAAAATTTCATGTCTTTAACCTGTATTTAAAGAATAACTATAATGATTCTTATATGATTCATATTGCCATATCTTTAGCAATTTCACATATTCCTCTTCTTCTTCAAATCCTAGAATGTATCTATAATAATCATAGAAATTTCGGAAATTATCATCATTCTGATACAACCATTCAATACAATAAGCATTAACATTTCCATCCCTCTGATCACTAGAAATAATAACTTGATCATCCATCAAAACAAAAGAATCACCATAAAAATAATCATTGGAAATAGACAACTCTAAATCATGTAAAAAGATATTTTCAAAAAAAGAAACAATAAGATCCTCACTTGGATAATTTTGAAATTTCGAATGATAAAGTGTTTGATAATTCTTCCAAGCAACTTTTTTAAAAAAGACATATCTATCAGCATTCATCTCTTCATTAGAATATCGCTCTGAAAAGCTTTGCTCTAAAGCATATAACATCTGCCGAATAACATCTTTATAACTTGGAAAATACTCATTTAAACACTCTTCCAAAGCATTTTCGTCCTCGCTATTTAACACTTGCAGCAATTCTTCTTGACCAATTAACTCTCCTAAAGCCCGAAAAAAAGCATTAAACTCTTCATAGGAAGTAATCTCATTTGAATAAAGACTCGCCCGCATCTCACGTACTAACGTAGGAACAGATTTTCGATATTGTTTTGTCTCACTCGCATGAATAAACTCATGCAACAAAGTCTTTTCATCACCTGATATAGTAGAAATAACATTACCTATCTTACTATAAAAGCCCGTAATAACAGTATCAGAACCTTTAATAGGAGTCATATATTCAATATCAACCGTGTAACAAGCCTTTAAAAACTGCTTATACTGTGTCTTAGTCAAATACTCTTTATAATCATAAACTAAATCATCTAAAGCATGTAAAGAATAATAAACATCCATGTTATCCAAGTAGGAATTAGCATCCAAAACACTCTGAATTTGCTCAATCAACTCTTTATCAGAAACCGAACAATCAAAATTTTCTGCATAAGAATTAATCTTAAGATAAGTACTCAAATCAAACGCAGCAAAATTTATCCCTGTTCCTATAAGAATACCCCAAGGTATAGTCCATGCGAATTCTAAAAAAGACAAATTAAATTTCTCAAACTTTTTAGAATCCTTGAAAAGCTTTCCTTGATTTAAAAATTTCTTATGCGTCACATCAAGAACATAATACTTTTCTTTATCAACACATAAAACAACTTTTGTCCCATCATCTTTATTTTTAACATCAATAATTTGCATTGCAAACCCTCCTAAAAAAGAACCTTAACGGTTCTTTCTAAAACGCATCTTTGGATCTAAAATAGCCTTTCTTAAACGAATATCACTAGGTGTAACCTCAACATATTCATCACTCTCAATAAACTCTAAAGCTTCTTCCAAAGAAAATTTCTTTGCCTTAGTCAAATTAATAGCCTCATCAGCTCCACTAGATCGCGTATTTGTCAAATTTTTATTCTTACAAGGATTAACATCTAAATCATTATCACGATTATGAATACCAACAATCATACCAATATAAACATCAGTAGCTGGTTCCACAATCAAAGTACCACGGTCTTGTAAATTCCATAAAGAATAGCCCAAAGTTTTACCATTTTCCATAGAAACCAAAACGCCATTCTTTCTTCCATGAATATCTCCCACATAAGGTTTATAATCCTCAAAACTTCGAACCATAATACCTTCGCCCTTTGTATTTGTAATAAAAGCACTACGATAACCAATTAAACCACGTGTCGGAGCCGAAAACTCTAAATGTGCATAACCCTCATCATTTGTAGAAACAACCTCTAAAGTAGCCTTACGTTCTTGTAAATCATTAATAATTGTTCCCTGATAATCAGAAGGACAATTAATAATAACCCTTTCAAAAGGCTCACATTTTACCCCATCTACTTCTTCATACAAAACCTCAGGCTTAGAAACACATAGTTCATAACCCTCTCTACGCATATTCTCAAGCAAAATAGATAAATGTAATTCTCCACGACCACTAACCTTAAATCCATCAGAACCAGGAAGTTCCTCAACTTGTAAACCTACGTTAGTTTGTAACTCCCTTTCAAGTCTTTCACGAATATGTCTTGAAGTTAAAAACTTTCCACTTTTACCAGCAAAAGGTCCATCATTAACCAAGAAGTTCATCGACAATGTAGGTTTCTCAATCACAATCGGTTCCAAAGCCTCAATATGATCACGATCACAAATCGTATCTCCTATCGAAATATCAGCACTTCCAGCAATTGTTACAATATCGCCAAAATATGCTTCACTCTTTTCAACACGTTTAATTCCTTCCGTGACATATAACTTAGAAATTCTAAAGCTTTCCACACTACCATCATTCTTAGAAACTGCAACCGTTTCACCAGTCTTAATCTTACCCTTACTAATACGGCCAACACCTAAACGACCAAGAAAATTATCATAATCCAAATTACTAATTTGTAACTGCAAAGGATCATTAACATCTCCCTTAAAAGGTTCAACCTGTTTTAAAATTGTCTCCAATAAAGGCTCAATATTTGTTCCAGGATTATCTAAATCATACTGAGCAATACCATCCTTAGCAATACCATAAATAATAGGAAAATCAAGTTGCTCATCCGTAGCGTTAAGCTCCATAAACAAATTAAACGTCATATCTACAACCTCAGTAGGTCTAGCATTAGCCTTATCAATCTTATTAATAAATAAAATAGGTCGTAAATTTTGCTCCAAAGCCTTCTTCAAAACAAATCTTGTTTGAGGCATAGGACCTTCAGCTGAATCAACAATCAAAACAACCGTATCCACAGTTTTAATAACCCGCTCTACCTCACTAGAAAAATCAGCATGCCCAGGAGTATCTACAATATTAATCTTATAATCCTTATAATGAATAGAACAATTCTTTGAATAAATCGTAATACCTCTTTCTCTTTCAATAGAATCACTATCCATCACACAATCAACAATTTCGTCATGAGCATTAAAAGCCCCATTTTGTTCCAATAAAGCATCAACAAGTGTACTCTTACCAGCATCAACATGGGCAACAACAGCAACATTAATAATCTTATCCATAATAACTCATCCCCTTAAAAACATGAATAAACACTAACAGATAATACACCAAAATAACCATTTTTGCAAGAAATTTCTCACTTGACTAATGTCCGTCTAAAAAAAAGATGAAACAAACACTTCATCTTTATTCTTTAAAAATACAAAATCACTTAATTTACTTTATAAGGATTATTAGCTGTTCCATCACCAGATTTTAAACTATCAGCCTTTAGATTTATAATTGGTCGTACACCACGCGAATTACCCACATAATTATAACTATCTGCAAGACCTTCTGAATCCACAATACGAACACCTGCAGTAAGACCATTAAAATCATAAGGCGACATAGTCCAGTATTGATTACCCGTGTATAAATAATAGCCACTATTACTAGAATTATATCCTCCAGCTAAATAAACCTCATCCGTTGTAATAAGTCCGACTGGATACGTTAATGCTCCGTTCCCCATAGCTTCATCCATAGTAAAACGGTCATTTTGCTGAGAACAATTTAACGCTACACCATTACTATTTAAATCATACCATTGATAAGCGGTTATTTCAGTACCATATCCTAGCTGACTGTATCCACTTGGGGTTGTATAATATAAAGTTCGATCATTGCAAAATAACGAGTCAGTTATATATCGTTCATACTCTGTTTTTAAAAAAACACTCTCATACCAATTATCTAGGTAATCTTTAATAGTGCTATCGTTCATATTTGTTTGAGCTTTCTCCATACTTGTTGTCCCATAACTCACATAAGAATATCCTACTGTAGCATTAGTAGTCACTTGAACACTCATAACCTTAGAACAAAAAGGAATTCATAGAAAATAAATTTTCTATTCTTCCTTTGGAGTACCTCACGGTACTCCTTTTCTCTTTT
>CALVQE010000072.1 GCA_944355355.1 uncultured Bacilli bacterium | reverse complement strand
AAAGAGAAAAGGAGTACCGTGAGGTACTCCAAAGGAAGAATAGAAAATTTATTTTCTATGAATTCCTTTTTGTTCTACTATTGGCTATGGAGCTTTAGAAGGGGATTCGGTTATTCAAAATGTTTTGGCTATGGTTGGGATTGTAGCACTTGCTTTGATGACAACTTTTTTAACGATTAAATTATTTTGGCGGTTGGATGATGTTAAACTGTTGTCAGATGTTTTATGGGAAGATGATGCTTTAAAAATTCAGTTTCAAAATAATGGTGGTTCTATTTGTGATATGAAGGCTACTTTTACTTTATATGATGAAGACAAGATGGAGAATGTTGGTGAGCCAAAAGAGTATTATATGCCTGTTTTGGTTAAGAATTCGGTATGGAATTTAAAAATGGATTTGAATGAAACTTTTTGGTATAGAGCAGTTTATCGTTTGCTTACTTCTTCTGATGTGAAGCTGTATTGTCTTTTTTCTTTTGTGGATACAAAGTCTGGTCAAAGTAGTATAAAAGTGGAAGAGATAAAAAGAGAAAATTTAAAGATGCAAAATAGACTTTTTCAATATCGAGATTTTATAAAGCCTGTTTGTTTTTCTTGGAAAGGTCTTTTACCTATCGAAAATGGTGGTCATTTATATTTAATAGAAAAAGAAAACAGTGTGCTTTGTCAGTATCATTTTACGAAAAGAAGTTCTTTGTCTAGCTTTGTTATGGTCTATTATAATTTTCATGATCGGCCTTTAAATTTAGAGAAGTATAATCGGGATACAACTTATTTAGAAATGACTTTTAAAGCCGATGGCATCGTAAATCTTACCTTGGAAATTAAACTTGCGCAAGGTAGTATTATAAGACGGTCTATCTCATTGGTCAAAGGAACAACTAAATATAAATTATATTTAAGTGAAATTGTAGAAAATATTGAGGAAGTCAGGGAAATTTGTTATACTCTGTTTAAGGAAGATAATGAGCTTCAAGGTTCATTTGAGATTGAAAGTTTAGTAATTGTTACAAGATAGAGGAGGAAACTAATTTATGAATGAATATTGTATGATTGAGGTTGCGTTTGGAAAGCAAAAAGAAGTTGAAGAGGTAATAGATTTACTTTTAAATGAAAAGTTGGTTTCTAGTTGTCAAGTTGTTGAAAGTCATAGTTCTTGGCATTGGAACGATAAGCGAGAAGATAGTTTGGAATATTTAGTGTTTTTAAAAACAAAGAAAAGTTTATTGAGGGAGATTTATCGGGTTATAAAGGATATTCATACTTATGATTGTTTTGAGTTCGCTGTGTTTCCTTTTAGTAGTTGCAACGATGAATATCTTGAATGGATCGATAGAGAGACAAAATAATTGGATAGGAGAAATAAAAATGAAACAAGTAATATTTGCAACAAGTAATCCAAGTAAGGTAAAGCGATTTGCTGATGGACTTTTAAATGAAGGTATTCAGTTGCTTTGTTTAAAAGATTTAGATTTGAAGTTAGATATTGAAGAAAATGGACAAACAGCTATTGAAAATGCTTTAATTAAAGCTAGAGCTTGTTATAAGCTAACACATAAGTCTGTTATTGGTATGGATGATACTTTGTATATGGAAGGTGTTCCTTTAGAACGTCAGCCTGGATTGTTTGTACGAAGAATTAATGGAAAGACTCTGAATGATGAAGAGCTATTAGAACATTATATAAGTATAGTAAAAGAATATGGCGTTGATGGAAAGGTGGATTGTAAATGGATTTATGGACTTGCTGTTATTAATGAGAATGGTGAGGAAAGCGTTTATACATGGTTTAAAGATAATTTTTATATGGTTGACGTACCTTCAGAAATCAAACACCCTGGTTATCCTTTAAATTCAATATCTAAATATAAAGTTGTTGATAAGTATTTCACTGAAGTAAGTGAAGATGATAAAAGATGTATTTCTGTTGATGAAAGTGATGTTATTCAATTTATTGTGGATCATATGTAGTAGTTAATTAGATTAAATATATATAAATACAAACGTGAATATTTCAGTATTATATAAATGAGTTAAAGATTATTTACCAATAAAATTGAAGGTTAAAACAGTGATCACTTATGAGAATTTATCTGTATATTATTATTATTGCCAACACCATTGAAATTCCTTTCAGATCGACTTTTGTTAGTTGGTCTTTTTTGTTTATTTTTCTAAAATACCTTTCATTTTTAATAAAGATTTTATAAAAGACTATCTTTAGACGAGATAGGAATATTGGCTATTAAAATGAATAACCTGTATTTTAGTGTTGACAAACAGATGTTCGCGTTATATAATTTAGTTAAATTAAGGGAGGTTTTATAAAAACATCTAGAACTTATTAATTTAGGTTGTGTTTAATACTAGAACTAGAAATGCCGATCTGAAAGCTTTTGGATGTATAAGATTTAATCCTGAAAGAAGCAAAAAAGAGGGTGAAGAAGGTTATCGTATGAGTTTTAAACGATTACACATTTGGATAAAAGTAGAGAAAAAGAGGTAGAAAATGTTTAATAAATATTGTGATGAGATAGAAAAATTAAATAACTTTACAAAAGAAGATATTTTAAATAAAAAATTTGAATTATTTAATGATACTACTATGAAAATTTATTATGCACCACATAATGAAGTTATTAATGAAAATGCTAAAATATTTATTGTAGGTATAGCCCCAGGATGGACGCAGACAGCCATTGCTTACAAAACAGCACATGAAGGATTAGTAAAAAAGCTAGGCTATGAAGAAATACAAAAAGAGTGTAAGAAAAATTTGCGTTTTGCAGGTAGTATGTGAAAAAATTTAGTAGAGATGTTAGATGAATTAAATTTGAATAAAAAACTTTCTATTGATTCTTGCTCAGAATTGTTTGGAAATAAAGATGAATTGCTTCATACCACTTCAGTGATCCCATATCCAGTTTTTATCAAAAACAGAAACTACACTGGGTTCGGGCCTAAGCTATTGGATAATGAGATTTTGAAAAGTTATTTGGAAAAATATTTTTATAAAGAAGTTGAAAGATTACCCAATGCTTTTATAATACCTTTAGGAAAAGCAGTTGAAGAAATTTTGCAATTGATGATAAGCAAAAAAAATGATAAAAAAAGAACAATGTCTTTTAGGATTTCCTCATCCATCAGGTGCTAATGGGCATAGAAAACAAAGAAGATTTGATTAATATTGTTAATATTTTTTTTAAATAAGAAGTTGAAAAAATGGAAAATCGGTAAAACGAGACACTTAGCTTGGTAAGTTACATTTATGCTAAACAGTTTAATGATTTTTTACATATTTTTACAAAAATGAGAATCTTTTAATAATTTTATTATTGGAAAAAAATTAAAATTGGTTCATAAGAAGATTATTATCAAAAATAATAGTAAATATTAGTATATAACAGAGGGGAGGGATTATAAATATGTTTAAAGAACAAAATGACTTATTAATTTATAAAGATAAAAATGGTGATATAGTTGTTGATGCAATTTATAAAAATGAAACTTTATGGCTTACTCAAAAAGGAATGGCTAAAGTTTTTGGATGTAGTGTTGATAATATATCATTACATTTAAAAAATATTTTTAAAGATAAAGAATTAGATGAATTTGCAGTTGCCGAGGATTCCTCGATAACTGCAAATGATGGAAAAAATTACAAAACTAAAATATATAGTTTAGATGCAATTATTGCTGTTGGTTATCGGGTAAACTCTAAGAAAGCGACTGAATTTAGAATTTGGGCAACAAAAGTTTTAAAAGAATATATCATAAAAGGATTTGCTTTAAATGATGAAAGATTTATTAGAGGAAATAAGTATGATGCTAAATATTTTGATGAATTATTAGAACGAATTAAAACAATTAGAGTAAGTGAAAGAATGTCTTATCAAAAGATTACGGATTTGTTCATTGCAACTTATGCAGATTATAATCCTAAATCAGAAGAAGCTTATACATTTTTTAAAATTGTTCAAAACAAACTTCATTATGCTATTTCTGGTCATACTGCAGAAGAACTTATTTATAGTAGAGCGAATGCTAATAAAAAACATATGGGTCTCACTAATTGGCTAAGTTGTACCAAATGACACGAAATGAAAAAATAATAAAATTGCTTTATTTTAAAGGAAAGTTTGACAAT
>CALVQE010000071.1 GCA_944355355.1 uncultured Bacilli bacterium | reverse complement strand
TTTTTAATAAACATAGCATCGCCAAAGGAAAAGAATCGGTATTTTTCTTTGACTGCTTCACGATAAGCATTAAGGATATATTCTTTTTTAGAGAAAGCACTGACAAGCATAACTAAAGTACTTTTAGGTAAATGAAAGTTTGTGATTAAACAATCAATTGCTTCAAAGTTAAAGCCAGGATAAATAAAAATATCCGTGTTACCATGACAAGCTTTGAATTCATGATAAAGATGCATGATCGTTTCTAAAGTTCTAGTACTTGTTGTTCCAACGGCAATAATGCGACGTCCTTCTTTTTTGGCAAGATTCAAAATAGCAGCGGTTTGTTCACTCATTTCATAAAACTCGCTGTGCATGTGATGTTTTGTGACATCTTCGACTTCAACTGGTCTAAAAGTACCTAAGCCAACATGTAAGGTAACATTGGTAATAATGACGCCTTTTTCTGTTATCTTTTCTAGAAGTTCTTTAGTAAAATGAAGCCCTGCGGTTGGAGCAGCAGCACTACCTAAATTTTTAGCATAGACAGTTTGATAGCGATCTTTGTCCTCTAGTTTTTCATGAATATATGGTGGTAGTGGCATTTCTCCTAGTTTGTCTAATATTTCTAAGAAGATACCTTGATATAAGAATTTGACATGAACGATTCCCTCTTCTTTTTTTTCAGTCACAACAGCGGTTAGAAGCCCATTGCCAAAGGTGACTTTGGTGCCTACATGGAGTCTTTTAAAAGGACGAGACAAACACTCCCATTCATCAGAACCTAATTCTTTTAATAACAGTAGTTCAATGACGGCTTTCGTCGCTTCTTTTTCCCCGATAAGTCTTGCCGGAATGACTTTGGTATCATTGATGACTAAAACATCACCGGGATATAAATACTCTAAAATATCTGTAAAACGTTTATGCTCTAAGGCACCTGTATCACGATCCATCACTAGTAATCTTGATGATGAACGATCCTTTAGGGGTGTTTGGGCGATCAGTTCTTCTGGTAGATCATAATTGAATTCTTCTGTTGTCATTTTTAACACTTCTTTCTATAATTTTCGGGAGTTTTCCTCATAACTTAATGTTTTACTTAAATCGATTGCCGGATATGGATCTATAAGATCTAAATCATTTAAAAAGCTAGGATAAGTGTAACGATTGGCTAACAAATCATTCATAAACGCATTTTGAACTTCTGTTAAATTGGATTTGCGATAGACACATCTCGTTAAGATCATTCTCCCCTGCTTATCTGCTTGAAAACGAATTAAAGGATAATATCTACTAATAAAGCTGCCTAAATCCATATTAACTCGCAAGTATTCTTCACAAACTTTTTGATTACTAATAAAAATCATATTGGCAATTTGGTTTAGAATATGTACATGACCAAACATATCTTTAGGCAAGATGTGATTTCCCTCACCATCGATTAAGCAATCATGAAATGATGAACTATCTAAAGTCATTGGATAAAGATCTAAAGTTTTATCATCACTTTTGCCAGCATAGAAGCCTTTGCTTATAGGATTTTCCATTTCATCTAATAAATACATGTGGTTATCTTTGCCAACCAATATTGTATTTGCTTGTAGTTCTGGATTCAAGACTTTGTAACCAAGCTCACAAACAACAAAATCAAAATAAGGGCGAAATAAGTGGTAATTCGAAGCAAAGTTTTGAAACTGTTCATTGTTTTCTTTATTTAAACTGCAATAGTCATGAACGATTTTCTGACATAAACTTTCTATGTCATAATATTTGCATGTATAAAATTTGTCACCTTTTATTAATCCTGATTCAAGTGTTTTCATCATTATCCCCCTAGTTCTAATTTTTGACTTAAAATATCGTAGGCCTCATCATAGTTATCCATTGCTAAACGAATTACATGAATGTTTGGGTACTGTTCTACTTCTTTGGTTATTTCTTCATATATTTTTTGTTCTTTTACACTTTGTTCGGCACTAATTGGAAAGTAGTTATGATGTTTACGACTTTGTAAGCGGTTTTGGTAATGTTCTTTATTTTCTAAGTACAATTCAATATAGTAGATATCATAGTTCAAATTATTTAATCTTTGTAAGAAAGTATGGTAGTCTTCCGTAAAAGAATAGGCTTTTTCCCCTAGTCTTGCTAGTAGTTCTTCCGTCATAAAAAAGCTATCTAATAAAATAGTTATAGGAACAGAAGCCATACTTTCTAAGTAATTAAAGAACGCATCATACATTTTTTTGCTTAATTCAAGGCCACTGGCCGTTTTATCACGATGACCGGATAACCGGTACAAATTACATGACTCCAAGTTATCTCTGATATAGTCCGTTAAATGGGTTTTACCTACACCATGAGGTCCAACGACAATGATTAGTTTATTTTTCATATTTCTCTCTTTCTATTTTATATCTAACAAGTTACGAGTAAGTAGCAGGCCTTCTTTTTGTAACTTTGTGATCACATTTTTTTGCTTTTCCGTTGTACGATTAGAACAGTATACCAATAAAATTGTATCGTTTTTTTCTGGAGTAGTTACTCTTGCTAAACGCATCCACGGGTATTGTTCCATTAATATTGTTGATGGTTCTGTATATGGCATACCGTATTCATCCAAATTTTCTAGATATTGAAGGCAAAAAAATTTATCTTTTTTCAATTGCTCATGAATCCACATATTGGCCCAGAAATTGTGTAAAGCTACGGTGCTTTTTAAGTAAATCATTTGTCCTGTCCCATCAATAAAACATTCTGGTATATCTCTTAAATCTTCAGGTAAGTTTTTCCAAATAATATTGTCTTCTTTGCCAGTTAGCCACAGAGGATTTTGAAATTCTTTTTGTAAATAGTATGGAAGTTCTTGGATAGAATGGTCGTATTGAACAAAATACTCTTCCTTCTCATTTTTAATCAGGCTCGTGTTAGGAATTAACATTGGCCTTTCTAATTTATACTCTAAGTACTGAAAAACAAAGTCAAAGTATGGTGAGAAATGGGCATATTGTTGTTCCCAGTTTGTCCAAACTATTTTTCTTTTTCGGCTATCTTCTTGAGAGATGCTATTATCTATTAAGTACTCACCAACCAGTTTTTTGCAATAGATTTCTAGGCAATAGTAAGGAATTATTGTTTTTCTCCCATCCGGGGCAATTACTGTACAAGTGCAATCTTTCAAAACAATGTTCCTTGTCTATTCATTTTTAAATGTTCATAGGCTTTTTCACAAGCTACCCTGCCTCTTGGAGTTCTTTTAATAAATCCTTCTTGAAGTAAAAATGGTTCAACAACATCTTCAATTGTCGATACTTCTTCACCAATACTTGTGGCAATAGTTTCGACACCAACCGGTCCACCATTAAACTTTGTAATTAAACTGGTTAAATATTCAATATCTACAGAATCTAAACCAAATTCATCTACTTTCAAACGTTTTAGGCTATCATCAGCTAAATCTAAAGTGATTTTTTCATAGCCCCCAACTAAGGCAAAGTCGCGAACACGTTTGAATAGACGGTTAGCTATACGCGGAGTTTTACGGCATCTTTTAGCAATGAGTCTGGCCGCATCTTCTTCGATAGGCATTTCTAAGACCCGACTTGTTCGCATGACAATTTTTAATAATTCATCTTCACTGTAATACTGGAGTTTTGAAACAATACCAAAACGATCACGCAAAGGACTTGAAATATCCCCAGCTCTTGTTGTGGCCCCAACTAAAGTAAATGGTGGCAAATCTATTTTTAAGTTCCGACTCTTACCATCACTGTTTAACACTAAATCCATTTCAAAGTCTTCCATGGCTGGGTATAAAATTTCTTCGATAAACTTAGGCATCCGGTGAATTTCATCAATAAATAAAACATCACCTGGTTCAAGGGTTGATAATATGGCTGCTAAGTCACCACTTTTTTCAATAGATGGGCCACTTGCTGTTTTAATATTTACACCTAGTTCATTAGCAATAATATGAGCAAGAGTTGTTTTTCCTAAACCTGGTGGACCATATAACAAAACATGATCTAAAGATTCATTACGAATTTTACTTGCTTCAATAAAAACTCGTAGATTGCTTGTGATTTCTTCTTGGCCAACATATTCTTTTAGGCTCTGTGGACGAATATTATTTTCAAATGTATCACTTTCTAATTTTTCACTATCTAGAATATCTTCTTCCATAAAGCACCTCCTATTTTAGTAATGGTAGTGTGCAAAGTTTTATACACTACCAATTGTTTTTCCCTTTATTTATAAGACCTTTTTCTATATTTTTCTA
>CALVQE010000070.1 GCA_944355355.1 uncultured Bacilli bacterium | reverse complement strand
ATGAATACTTCTTCTTAAAGCTATTTGATATATCTAGAACTAAATAGTTATCCCACAACTTTTATGCAAGAACCAAATAATATTAAGGATGTCATGATGTTAGAAAGTGTAATAAAATTTATATTTGATAATATTGGTCAATTAGTTTCTACTAACAAAATAAGTAATACTTTAAACTCTAATCATAGAAAAAATTCTGTTAATACTGTTGAAAGTTATCTATCTAATTTAATTGATAGTTATATAATATATAAGATATCTAGATATGATATAAAAGGAAAATACTATCTAAAAACAGGAGATAAATATTATGTTTGTGACTTAGGATTAAGAAATTATTTACTTGGTGGAGTTAGAGATTATGGTAGTATTTTAGAAAACATAATATTTTTAGAATTAAAAAGAAGAGATTATGAAATATATATAGGAAAATATGATGAGGAAGAAGTAGATTTTGTGATAAAAAACAATGATGGAATAAAATATATACAAGTGGCCTTATCAGTTCGTAATGAAGATACTTTAAAAAGAGAATTATCCCCTTTAAAGAATATAAAAGATAACTATCCAAAATATTTAATCACATTAGACTATGATACAAATGATTTTGACGGTATAAAGCAAATAAGTGCTATTGATTTTTTACCCGGAAGAACAGGCTTATAAATATTAAGAGTGTTCAACTTAAACACTTACTTTTATACTCTAGCTGAGTAAAAATTAGCTAGTTTACTCAGCTCTTTTTTTAATTCTATTACGCAAGTTTGTTTTTTTCAATTTTGCGTAATAGAAAAAACGATAATTTTTACTTTTTATCGTTTTTTAGCATCTACATAATTTATTTTATATCCGAGATCGGTAAATTTTTGCTCGTATTCTGTTTTAATATTGGGAATATCTTCGCTTGCTAAATCAAGACTTACTTTTTCTAAGATATATCCTTGACGGCTCAGTTGTTCTAAGCTATAAGCAAAAAGATAGATATTATCTGTTTTTTGAATAATGTGCTTTGAACCTTTAAAAAGAGATTCATATAGATTCAAAAAATCTGGACTTGTTAAGCGTCTTTTCGCATGTCTTTTTTTCGGCCATGGATCAGAAAAGTTTAAATAAAGCGTGTCTATTTCATGATCAAAGACTTCATTAATATTTTGAGCATCCATACATATAAAGCAGATATTCGATAATTGTTTGGTATTTACTTTTTCGATGGCCCTTACTAAAACACTTTCATATTTTTCAATACCAACAAAATAAATATCAGGATGCGACGCGGCCATTTCAATAAGAAATGTTCCCTTACCCGTTCCTATTTCGACATGAATAGGTTTATCTTTCGGCCATGTTCCTTTTTTAGAAAAAGGATCTTTTAAATAATATGGACTGCTTTCTAATTTTTCTTTTGCATTTTTTACATTTCTTAAACGCATGTTTATCACTACTTTCTATATTTATTCATATACTGGTATAAAAGGAGTATTTTGATGAAAAGAGAGAGAGATTCATTTTTTGAAAGTTCAAATTTTAATATGAGTGCAACTGGTCAAATGCCGGCGATGAATGGAATGAATATGGGGATGCCTAATGTAAATGCTGGAGGTAGCAATTTTTATGCGAGCCAAAATATGCCCATGCCAATGCCCTTGCCTATTTATCCTAATACAAACAACAACGTTTCTTCTTCAACTATTACTGAATTAGAAAGCAAGATTGCTAAATTAGAAAGAAGTATAAATCGTTTAGATGCAAGGGTTAGCAAGTTGGAGGGCACCCAATTTTATACCCAAGATACTTATGATGTTGAGAATAACATGTATATGGTTTAACACTACTCGGTAGTGTTTTTTTCTTGAAGTTTTAGTTTTCCAAAAGTAAGTTTGTTCAAAATTTTATTTAGATATTCTTGGCCAAATATTTCTTGCAATAAACCTTTTTTATAAGCAATAAATAAGTAAACTGCGGCTCCAAAGATTGCAATGATGGCTACATAGATAATACATGATGTTTTGCTATAGTAATTTACTGGTAGAATAAGTTTGATTCCTAAAACAACAACAATCATACATATTGTAGGCAAAATGATTTTGCCTAACATTTTTACGGTTTCTTTATATTTTATTTGATGATCTTTTTTGAGAATAAATAATGCTGTTCCGTAAGATAAGGTGTACCCTGTTATCGATGCAATAATGGCTCCAACAAATGGTTCTACGCCAATCCAATTGAAAAACAACATGAATGGAACATCTAAAACGGCATTGGCAATATAGCCTAATAAAGTTGTAAAGTATACGGCTTTAAATTTGTTTAAGCTTTGAAGAGTTGATGATGTAATCATATAGATGTTATAAAATAATGCTCCAAAGATACTTACAGCTAAAACTAATCCACCTAATTCCAATTCACTTGTACCATAGAAAATACTCCAGATTGGTTTGGATAGCATGGCTATACCAATGACCATTGGAATACATACAACTAAGATGATTTGGATGGCTTTGTTTAGCCTTCCCTCTACAAGTTTCCATTTTTTTAAAGTAAAGGCTTCAACGATATTGGGAATTAAACTGACAGTGAGTCCCATAGCGATTGAGTTTACAATCACATTAATTTTGCCAGCCCATGTTGCCACACTGGAAGTGACAAACTCTGTTGTCGCGGCATCAAAACCTAAATAAGTCATGGTCCTGGAAATTAGAACCATATCCACAAAATTATATAGAGACACAGCCACATCAATAATAATGAATGGAATGGCATAAGTTGCTAACTTTTTTAATATTTCCTTGTTCGTTATTTTATCTTTTTTTTGAACTCCTTCAAAGCCCAATTCTTTTTTGTGTTTTCGCAGATTATACACAATATATAAAATGGCCGCGAGTCCACCAGCAAAAGCGCCAAAAACGGCAATACCTACAGAAGTTGTCAAGGATAGATTTAATACTTTGAGTCCTAGATAACTTCCACCTAAAATTACGGTTATACGAACTACTTGTTCAATAACTTGACTAATGCTTGATACATTGATAATGTTATGTCCTTGTAAATATCCTTTAGAAACGCTTAAGAATGGGATAACAAGGATAGCAAAGGATACACAGCGAATAACAAATGTCACGTCAGCAATGGTATTTCCACCTTGTAAATCACCTAGTATTAATGTAGCTAGATTTTCAGCAAATAAAAATAGCACGATAAAGGCGGCAACAGAAATAAAGCTAATGATTTTTTTGCCTACTTTGTATGCCCTTACTTTTGCATCCATCATTCCTAATGTATTGTATTCTTTTATGATTTTACTGATTGCAACTGGAAGTCCTGCTGAAGAAATATCTAGGAAAATAACATAGATATTATAAGCATAAGCATATAATGCACTGCCTTGAACCCCAATAATAGCATAAAAAGGGATGACGTAAAGCATTCCTAAGATTTTGGTGATTACGATGGCAGCGGTTGCAATAACGGTTCCTTCTATAAAAGAACTTTTCTTCATTTTTAACCACTTATTCCTTTTCATAATAAATCACCATAGCTGAAAAGCAATAGATTTGATCTTCTCCTTGGATGCCAATGGCGACTTCATATTTGATATCTATTATATCACCATTTATGCCACTTAAAAAGCCGTTAATTTTACTTTCTAAGTCTTTTTCTGTGTTTTCATCAAAACATTTTACCTTCATACTCTCTACCCTTCCTAGTTTTATTTAAACATATTTTAGTGGTTTTTTTTGTCGATTTTTGACAATTTTTCCGGAAGTTTTGGTACAATTTTGATAGTGATGATTATGAAATTAAAATACTTGTATTTAATTCTTTTTGTTTTAATTATTATTTTTGGAATTTTTGTTTTTAGCCGTAGTCAATTATGTACTATTACTTATGTTATTGATGATGCAATTGTCCAAACTGAGAAAATTAATAGAAATAGTTCTTTTCCTTTAATCGATTCTCCTAGTAAAGATGGCTACGTTTTTGTGGGATGGTATGATGAGAATAATACGCTTTATACTGAAGATGTTTCTATTGATCATGATGTCGTTGTTTATGCAAGATGGGGTATTATTGATGTAGATGATAGTGTCAGGTAGAATTCACAATAAAAATCCACCAGCTAAGCTGGTGGTTTTATTATGGCCTCTAAGGCCTTCATACTGGCAGCACTAGATTGTGCTCCGAAAGGTTCGTCTTCCGCACTACGTTTACTACACGCTATTTAAATAGCTTCATTTGTTTTACTTTCTTGCCAGTGAATGGATCGATGTACTCTTTACTGCTTAAATCATCTTTCAATTTATCTTCTTTTAATTGATTTGCTATATATTCTTTGATTGCTTTGGTATTTTTTCCTACTGTATCCACATAATATCCTCGGCACCAAAATTGTCTTTGCCCATACTTATATTTCATATCTGCATGTCTTTCAAATATTAGCAATGTACTTTT
>CALVQE010000069.1 GCA_944355355.1 uncultured Bacilli bacterium | reverse complement strand
GTTTAGGATAAAATCATTATAACGAAATCTGTCATTTTTTGATAGATAAAAAAGACAATTTTCTATAAGAAAAATCCATAAAAAAGAGGGGACTAGAAAAATATAGAAAAAGGTCTTATAAATAAAGGGAAAAACAAGTGGTAGTGTATAAAACTTTGCACACTACCTATAATAACACCGAGGGATTTTATGAAGAAAAAACAACTAATCATTATTATTCTCTTGCTAATTATAGATCAAGGAAGTAAATTCTATTTTGAAAGTCTTCTAGCTACTTCAAGTATAGTCGTTATTCCAGGTTTCTTTGAACTCAAAATGGCATATAACACTGGAGCAGCATGGAGCATATTAAGTGGCAACGTTTGGCCTTTAATTATCATGAACTTTTTAATTCTTGGCCTTTTAATTTATCTAGAACCGACTCTAAGAGAAAGTAAATTAAAAACGATAAGCTTTAGTTTACTTTATGCAGGAACCCTAGGTAACTTAATCGACCGCATTTTGTTTTCTCACGTAAAAGATTTTTTAAGCTTTACTATTTTTAATTATAATTTCCCGATTTTTAATTTTGCAGATATGTTTATTGTTTTAGGGGCGATAGGCTTGTTCATCGTCATATGGAAAGGAGAAAGTGAATATGGAAGTTTTTACCGTCACCCAAAAAGCGGAAAGATTAGACAAATATCTAAGCGAAAAACTAGATAAATCACGAAGTTTAATTAGTAAAATGATTGACCAAGGATGTATCCTAGTTAATGGTGAAAAACCAAAGGCATCTTATAAAATAAAAGAAAAAGATAAGATTGAAATCGTTAAAGAATATTATGAAGAAATTGATCTGACGCCAGAAGAATTACCATTAGATATTGTCTTTGAAGATGAAAATGTTTTAGTCATTAATAAACCTTCCGGTTTAGTGGTTCATCCAGGAAGTGGCAATTTTAGTCATACCTTAGTCAATGGCCTTTTATATCATACTAATTTAAGTGAAGGAAGCACTACAGAGCGTCCAGGAATTGTTCATCGGATCGATAAAGATACTTCAGGACTAATGCTTGTTGCCAAGAATAACGAAGCACATCAAATTCTAACTGAAGACTTTAAAAACAAAAGAGTAGAAAGAAAATACATTGCCTTAGTTAAAGGAATACTAAAAAACAACTCAATTGTTATTGATGCTCCAATTGGTCGAGATGAGAAAAATCGTAAAAAAATGGCCGTAACCGCGACAAATAGTAAAAGAGCAGTCACCCATGTAAAACTGTTAAAAAGATATGAACATTATACTCTTATTGAATGTAAACTAGAAACAGGAAGAACACACCAAATTCGTGTTCATATGGCTTATATAGGCTATCCATTATTTAATGATCCAGTCTATGGAACAGAAAAAATAAAAGGCTTTGGTCAATTCTTACATTCCAGTGAAATTACATTTACAGAACCAATTACAAAAGAAAAGTTGTCATTTTCCTGTCCTTTACCAAAAGAATTTCAAGAATTTTTAGATGAATTAGAAAAAGAGGAACCAAAAGAAGAGAAAGAAAACACTAAAACAGAAGAATAAATAAGGATATTCAAGCAAACTAGTTTTATGATTAATTTTTTGTAGTTGAACTAAAAGTAAGAAAGAATACGCAAAAAGGAAAAACGCTGCAAAAAAGGCTAAAAGAAGCTCTTTAAAAGTAAAATAAAACGCAGTCGTAGCAAAAAGAAAAATAAAATTACAGAATACAAGAAAGAATAAATCATTTGTATTTCCTTCCATTTTTAAAAGAGTTTTAACAATGGATATACCAATCAAGAATGTACTAACTAAAAGACCTACTAGATAATAAATCATATTTCTCGCCTCTTTACTAATTCTATGATTTTTAGTACAATATTAGACGTGGAGGTATATAAAATGCTGACAATGGAAAAAAAAGATGAGATGATCATGCGTTTAGTCCATTACTTTGTAACGGAAGAAAACTATAGTCCAATGGTTGTTAATGGTGTGAAAGACGAAATCTGGCTTCAAAATCAAGAAGGACCTTACAAGATCATCCGTATAAATGCAAACTATATTCATAATGAAGAACAATATCGCTTTGATATTTTAAAACTAAATAATGTCATGCGCCAAGTAAAAAGAAAAACTTTAAGTTGGTCAATGAATGCTTTAAATATCTTATTAGATGTTAACGAAGATGTAAAATTAGAAGAAAACAAAAAAATTGAATCGATTTTAATTAAAAATCCTAGACAAATAACCGATAAAAAACTACTTGAAACCTTTCCGAACATTAATGATAAGATTATTGAAGCAACAGGCTTTGATTTAATGATTAATGTAGCTAATGATATCAATAAGAAAACAGAAAAAGAAAATAAAATTTATGAAAGTATTTTTAAACCTAAAAAGATTGTTGTAACCAATGTATTAATTGCTATAAATGTCATTGTTTTCTTAGTTGTCTTTTTCTTAAGTGGTGGTGTTTTAAGTGGGGGAGCCCTATTAAAATATGGTGCTTTAAATTCATATTTAGTAACATCAGGAGATTGGTATCGTTTAATTACGGCAGCATTTTTGCATGGAGGATTACTACACTTACTATTTAACATGTATTCTTTATATATAGTAGGTACACAAATTGAAAACTTCGTTGGTAAAGGAAAATACTTGCTTATCTACTTTGTAAGTGCTTTAAGCGCTAGTTTAATGAGCTGTGTAATTACCCCAAATGCAATTAGTGTCGGCGCTTCTGGAGCTATTTTTGGTTTATTAGGAGCCTTAGTTTACTTTGGAACACAATATCGTATCTACTTGAGTAGTGTCATTAAAAATCAAATTATTCCTTTAATTATCATTAACTTAATGCTTGGCTTTATGGTAAGTGGTATAGACAATGCAGCCCATATAGGTGGTCTAATTGGAGGCGTACTTATTGCTATGGCCTTAGGAGTGCAAAAAAAAGAAAATACGAAAAACAAAATCAATGGTTGGATATGTCTAATCATTTATCTAGCATTTTTAGGTTATCTTTTATTCTTTAGATAAAGTAGAAATTTTCTGTTTACAAAATATGATCCATAGTCAAATATTGATTATGGTTTTTTAAAGCTTTAAGTTTAAGTTTGTTCATGATATACTTTTACTAAGGTGAGTTATTTATGGATTATGATAAAATAGGCCCGTTTTTAAGAGATTTAAGGTTAAGTAAGAATATGTCTCAGTATGATCTAGCAGAACGGATGCATGTCGATCATTCAAAAATAAATCGTCTTGAAAATAATAAACGCCGCCCAACTTTTGAAGACTTGATCTATTATAGTCAAATTTTCGATATTTCATTAGATGAATTAACAGCTTGTGAAAGAAAAAATAAACAAAACGAAAAGAAATTACAAGCTATCTTTTTTAAGTATTTACAAAATCAAAATTCTAAATTTAAAAAAATACGATTTATAACTATATTATCAGCTATACTTGTATTCATTAGCTTTATAGGATTAATCGCGTTATACTTTTTTCAAAACTATGATACGATGAAAATTTATACCTTTTATGGCTCATCTCCATCTTATGAAATAACAAGCGGTTTGCTGGTTTTATCTAAAGATAAAATTTATTTTCAAATAGGTAATATTAATCCCGAAGTAGAAAATATTAAAATTTATAGTGAAACAAATAATGAAAGACGATTAGTCTATGATGGAGAATATCGAGTGCTTCTACAAGATAGTTATGGCTATGAAAGTTTTATTTCATATAAGGATTTTATTCATGGAAATCAAAAGTTTTTTGTGGTAATTAATGATGAAGAGATTCCATTAAATTTTATTGAAGAAGTTTCAAATGACAATTTTGTATATGTAGAAGAAAATAAGATTGGGGAAGAACAAGAAATCAAACAAATTTCGACACCTCAAAAAATTAAAGAAACTTTTCAATGTGACGAAAATGACGGCTGTACATTAATAGAAGAAAATGCGCTGTTAACATATAATCAAGGCTTTTTCTTTGTAAATACTGAGGAAGAAATTTATACTTATAATTTGAATTTAAATATTTTTTCTTATTCCAATTATCAAAAAGCAATAAATTTTGAAATAGTTAATAATAATGTGAATTGTATAAAAGGAAATTGTGAAAATGCCGAAAAAATATATGAAGAATTTTATAAAAGTTATGTAGCAAAATACTTAAAATAGTTGTGGTGCCAAATTGGCACTACTTTTTTTCTTGATTTTATGATAAGATTTGGTTAATAGAAAAGAGAAAAAGGGATTATATGAAAAGGAGTAAATTGTCGAAGAATATTATGAAGAAATATAAGAAAAAAATTCTGATTGCATTTCTAGCTATTCTAGCTTTAGGAATAACATTTGGAATTGTTGATTTTAATAGAGTTGCTGTCAAGCATAAAAAGCCTCTTTTTGCTATTGGGGTAGTGTGCAAAGTTTTATACACTACCAATTGTTTTTTGCTTTATTTATAAGACTTTTTTCTATATTTTTCTAATC
>CALVQE010000068.1 GCA_944355355.1 uncultured Bacilli bacterium | reverse complement strand
TTGGACATATCTTATTCCCTTTTTTGTACACGCTTATTTTCCCTTTTTTGTGCATTTTTATATTGACATTAACACCTGTCGAACAATTTTCTAATAGAACAAGTAATATATTTTGTCTATTTTCATCACATAAAGCATTTAATATCTTTTTAGATTTTTTTAATTCTGTTTTAATAACCTCTAATCTATCTTCTTTTGTCATAAAACGCCTTTCTTTTGTTTAAACCATTTAACAATACCAGTATATTATTTATTTAAAATTATATCTACATTCGTAAAGAAATTAGAACCAATAAAGTATTTTAAACAATTCATTCACAACATTCAAAATAAAAAACTAGGCTTAAAACCTAGTAAAATAATCAAAATTGGTAGCGAGGGTGAGACTCGAACTCACGACCTATCGGGTATGAACCGATTGCTCTAGCCAGCTGAGCTATCTCGCCATAAATTCCAAAAGCAACATTATCATAACACATTGCCTTTGGTTTGACAATCATTTTTTTCACTACTTAGAACTTTTTTTCTTATCATAGTATTTCTTATTTAAATATTTAACTTTTACACCTTTCTCAGTAGTAAACATCTTTTTTACTCCATCTGGTAAATTCTTTTTATAAACCTTCATGATATAACCTCCTCACTTCAAGACAACTAAAATTATATCAAAAAAGCCTTAAAGAAACAATATCTTTTTAAATCCAACGAGCAATTGTAATTTTTCTCGTTGAATTTTCCAAATAATTATCAAAAATATGTAAAATACTAGCCACAATAGCCTTTAAACTATCAAAAAAAGTCAAACCTTTCTTAATCTTCACATGAACAATCTCACTTCTAAGTTCCTTACGAAACAAATAATCATCAATATATTTTCCTAAAACATAATCTATATCAGTAACACTCTTAACTTCCTGAGCATTCTTTATATCTATCTTAAAAATATAATCACGATAAATTCGGATTAATTTTGCTGTAATTAGATCATCCTTAGCATAGTCAAAATTAACAATCCGTGTAAAATTTGGACAATTTTTAAGGATTTCTCTGCTATTATCCACTTCCATCTTTCACCAATCCTTTACTACTCTAAATAAAGAATACAACAAAATATAGAAAATAGCAAGAAAAATTGATATAATGAAACTACGAATAGGATGTGGAATATGAAAAAGAAAAAAGCCAAATTAAAACTAAAAAAACAAGCCTACTATATATTGGCCGGCTTTGTTGCCATCATCGTCATGATTATTTTAGGAATAAACTTCTATAATGATTACAAATACAAACAAACAAATGAATATAAATTAACAGAAAAAGGATATAGTCTCGAAGAAAGCAAGTTAATAAATTCAAAATTAAGCGATGAAAATATTAATACTCTTTTAAATGAAGAGAAAAATGAACATATTACAAATCTTTTAAATCAAAAATACTTTCTTGAGAAAAACCTAGATAGCTACCTAACCTACATTGAAGAAGAAGCTGAAGAAGAAATCGATTACACAGATGTCGTAGCCATAGTTAATGTTCATGCCGACAACAAATGGTATGCAATCGAACTCGAAACAGACACTTCTCTAAAAGAAAGAATGAACGTAAATAAATTCTATGCTCTATCAAGTGATTATACTCCTGAAAACCTAGTAAACATTCCTTTAGATTATTCCTATGGTTCTGAAGGTGACAACAAATTGATCGACTACGCTTATGAAAAATTCTTAGACCTTTGGCAAGCTGCGAATGATGCTGGATACTACCTAATGGTTACCTCTAGTTATCGCAACTATGCTGATCAAGAAGAAATTTATGAGTATCGCAAAAGCACCCTTGGCGAAAGAAAAGCAGATGAAACGGCCGCTCGCCCAGGACACTCTGAACATCAAACCGGACTAGTAGTAGATATGACAAGCAAAACAGAACCGGATGCTGAATCCTTCTCAGAAAGTGAAGCCTATAAATGGCTCAAAGAAAACGCTTACCAATATGGCTGGATTGAACGTTATCCAGAAGACAAAACTTATCTAACTGGCTATTCACCAGAATCATGGCACTGGCGTTATGTCGGAATAGAAGCCGCTACCGTCATGCACGAAGAAAACATTACCTATGATGAATACTATGCCTTTTACATTGAATCCTAGAATACTTATTTCTAGGATTTTTTATCCCATTTTTTAAATACCCAAAAAACACCATCTATATACACATCTACCTCTTCATCACTAACCCATTGATAGCCATATTTTCCCTCAAAATTAGATGTAAAATTTTCATAAGGAATTTCCCCTTCCAAAACAGAAGGCTTTACACTCCCATCCATCACCCCACAACGTCCCTTTATCTTACTAACTTCTTTCGTATCATAATAAAGTGTATCATATAACCGAATAAGCCTAGGAACCTCTTCTTGCGTATCTTTAATTTCTCTTTGAAAATTTCCTAGAAAAAGGAAACAACTAGCTACGATAAATAAACCTAAAATAACTCTATTCATTTTTTCCCTCAATAATCTTTTTAACAAGTGTAATAACTTCATCTTTTGTCATAACATCCTTAGCCACTTGCCCATGAACAAAAGCATCATCAAATTCTACTTTAAAATAAAAGAACATTTCTCCCTCATAAAGCCAAACCTCTTCATTAGAAATCAAAGAAGACTTTTCTTCTAAAACAATCGGTCTTTCAAAGCAATTAAATCCCAAAAAGCCAACATCCTCTTTTGAAATCGTCAAATACATTCGTGCATCTTGATAAACCACAGCCACCTCTGGTTCAAACATCCAAACCACTTGATCACGATACATCCCGACATATCCCCTTTTGTAATCCGAAGAAGAAAATAACTTAGAAAACCAATCATAATCCGAAGAAATATCCCCATCTACAATAGAAGTTGCAATATCTTCCATACTCGCCATAGAAGAAGAAAAAACATTCCAAAAAACAGAATCTTCATTTTCAAAAATTATACTTTTCTCAAAACTTCCTAACAAAAGCATCCCACTAAAAAGAAATACCAAAACAACTAAACTATAAACAGTTCTTTTTCTTCGACTCTGCCTTACTTTTCTTAAAAAGCCTTCATAATTTTCCTCCATTGTCTTTTTCATTTTAAAACCTCCCTTAACTCTTTAAACGTTCGATACAAATAATTTTTTACCTGAACAAGACTCAAATGCAAAGCATCAGCAATTTCTTGGTTGTGCATCCCTAAATAATACAAATACACACACTTTTGTAACACTATACTTTTTGTTTCTAAATACTGCCAAAGATCTTCTAAAGTAACACTCTCTAAAATTTTCTTCTCCGTATCCTCTTTACTATGAATCACTTTTAAATCAATAGGATACTCTTGCTTCATCTTATATTCCTTCTTAATCAAAGACCACCCTACTTTAAAAAGATAAGCCTTTTGATCTCTTATGTCCTTCTTTTTAAATCGTTTAAAAGCAATAAAATAAGCCTCTTGTAACAAATCATCCACATGTTCTAACACGGGAGCATTCAAAATCAAAAAACGACTAAACTCTATATAAGTATCATTATAAAACAACTCAAAATCACTCATGCTTTATCACCTTCTATTAAATAAGAGTCAAAAAAAGAAAAAAAGTTTCATCAAAAGAAACTTTTTACTCTATAAAACTACTAACATGAACCGTACTAAAAGAAGAATTATCCATAATATGATTAAGTACATCCACACTATCATCAATCATAACAAAATACTTATCCTCTAAATTTGGATAGTTCTCTTTAATTTTCAATATCACATCTAACTTCTCATCATTTTGATAAACCAAAAAAACATGATCAGCTAAAATACCATAATTTCGGTTTAAAAACGAAACCTTTTGTCTATGTTCTTCCTCATTCATCACTTTCGTAGCCACATATACTCTCTTCATATCCTTATTAGCAAGAAATTTCTGCATTGTTTCAAATGCTCGAACATCTTTATAATAATCCTTCTCATAAATCATTTTACTCCATGCCTCATCATCATAATAATAATGATTATATTCACCATATTCAAGTCTAGCTAACACTCCATCCACATCAAAAATATAAACGGTATTCCCATTTTGAAATAAATCTCTAATCTTACTTTCAACCATAATATTTCCTTCTTTCTGTATATTTACTTAATACCACTATACCATGGTATAAAACATTTTGTCATATCTTAATGTTCAAAACAAGAACCCAAAACATTTTCCTAAGAATCCTTTACATAAAAATGTAAAGTTTTAAAAAAGTTAAATATCAACCACCCTGCACTGAAAGTACAGGGTTTGATGGATGACTGAAAGTCATACTATGCTAAAGCATACCGCGCTTCACAAAAATATCATCACTAATTTCTTTCTGATTTGCTATATATTCCTTGATAATATCTTGTGTTACAGTTCCTACACTCCTGCAAAAATATCCAGTCGCCCACATATGTTGTCCCCAATATTCTCTTCTTAGATGTGGAAATTCCTCTTGTAACTTTTTAGAGCTTCTTCCTTTCAAATATTGCATAACTTGTGCCATAGATAATGTTGCCGGTATGGCTAACAATAGATGTACATGATTAGATTGAATATTTCCTTTTATGATTGTTATATTTTTTGCACTGCATCCTTGCATTAGCAATATCTTTAATCTCTGGGCTACTTTTCCAACTAGTATTCTTTTGCAATATTTCGTTAGCCATACCACATGTACTTGCAAATCATACTGCGTGTGGGCTCCTTTTTGCATGTAAACTACCACGCACTGAAAGTACGTGGCTTTCTTTTAGGTGCTGGAAGCACATTTAGTGAGTAAACTCACGAAA
>CALVQE010000067.1 GCA_944355355.1 uncultured Bacilli bacterium | reverse complement strand
AGCAAATTGGCGAAGAACAGATAGATATGGATTTTGACGAAAGAGGAGAATTTGAAGATAATAGAAAAGAAAAAAGAGAAAAGTTTAAATCTAGACGAGAAAAGACTCAAAAAGACATAAGAAGTGCAAAAGAAGAAACAATTAAATTAGGAAATATAGGTGAAAGCAAAGAAGCTATTGATTGGAAAGTTTTATTACGAAGGGAAGTAGAAAAAACAGAAACAATTTGGAGTCAAAGGCGTTCTATTGCAGAAAATAATTATGCTTATAGACTAGAAGAAAATGATATAGAAGATGAGGCAGAAACAGAAATAATGATAGATGTTTCTGGATCAGTAAAGTTAGATTTAGTAAAAGCATTTTTAAGGCAAATAAAGCCAATCTTAAAGCAATCAAAATTAAAAGTAGGATGCTTTAACGAAAAGTTTTGGGGGCTTGTAGATATTAAAAGCGCAAAAGATATAGATAATTTTACTATACCTAGAGAGGCTAGAGAACATTCTGCATGGACAGAGGATTGGGATTTAGCAGTAAGAAGTTTTACCCGAAAAAGAGAAATAAATAAAATAGTATTTACTGATGGTTGTCCATGTCCTGGTACAATGCCAAAAGAAGATTTAAAAAGAGAAAATGTTATTTGGTTAGTCTATGGAAATAAAGATTTTCAACCTTGTTGTGGTAAGGTTATAAATATTACTGAAAAACAATTAGAACAACTACATCAAATTGATAAAAGTAATTCTATTGATGAGTTAAGTAGATAAGTTAAAAACAAATTAAACAGGACTAAAGATTAAATAATTTTTTGAGTAAAAAAGATGGTAAAATATGAAAAATGATATAATAAATATGAAAAGTGAATAATGAAATACAAGGGAAAAAAGAAGAAAAGTAGAAAGAAGCACAAAACAATTAGCAGAATTATTAAAAATATTAAATCACTTTTTTCAGATTTAAGAATTCAACTTTTAAATGTGAATGACACAAGGAAAAAGAGCTATACAACTTATGAAACAGATGTAATACCATTAGAAAGGATATTAGCATATATATTCAGAGTATCAAGTATGAATGAAATAACAGAAAGATTTAATACAGAAGAAGTAGAAGTATTAGTAAATTTCGTATTATTGGCACGAAGACACAGATTGAGTAGTTTACCGAATGGAGATGTAGTAAATGACTTTTCAGAGAAATTAGAACCAGAAGAGATTGAAAAAAATAAGAAACAAATATGGTGAATTGTAAAAGTAAATCTGTTTGAGAAGTAAAATCTGGATGAAAGATAAAAAGTAGTTTTTAGACATTTCTTTTCTCATAAAACTTGATTTTTTTTCTAAAATAATGTAATATTAAATTACAGAAATAAGAAATTGGGCATGACAACTAAGCAAAAAGAAGAAAAAATTTTTTTCGTGAAAGATTAACTGCCGTTTGCTTAGAGTCCATATTCAATTAGAAGATGTTTCTAGGGCTTAATAAATATCTATTTAATATAATATAGATAAGTGAGTTTATTTAATTTTAAAAGATATGGCTGTAGTGTAACCATATCTTTTTCTATCTTTTGTATATTAAGCTTGTTTAGTATTTCCTTACCATATAGAAATTCAAAAGCTTCATAAGGTGTTTTTCCATTTAATACTTTTCTAGGTGTCGAATTAATGTGAGAAAACATTAAATTTAAATCTTCTTGTGTCAAATTTTTTAAAGATTTTCCATTAGGTATAATATCTCTAACATAATTGTGATTGTTTTCTACATGAGGTTTTTGACTAGGTGTTTGTGGTCACAATAAAAAATATTAGTTCTAATTTCATCAGTTTCTGTATTTACTTCAAATAGTTCATATCTTTGAAATTCTGTACCTCTATCAGTTAAAATCAGAGAAAATAATTTAAAATAATCATCTTTTAGAATTTTTTGCAAATCATCTAAAGTACTAGCCATAGATTCAGAAGTTTTTTCAATGTGTAGAAATCCAATCATGAGCCCTGTATTTTGAAATATAAAAGTTTGAATATATGGACCATCTTGATGATTGTAAACAGTATTCATTTCTGTTGTAATAATATTTGGATTATCTTTAATAAATTGTAAATAGTCTTTGTAACGTCTACCATCATAATTTACAGGTTCTTTGCGTTTTTTTAATTGTTTTCTTTTTTTCATAGATACTTGTCTACGTAAAGAAAAATTGTTAATACCATAATCTTGAAATATTCCACTTTCAATATATGTATACAAAGACTTAGTAGAAAGTTTAATTTCAGAGTGATTCTTTAAAATTTGATAAACAGATTGCCTTTTTTAGAAGTGGTTTAATAATATTAAGCATTTCTTTCGTAGTTAAATTAACCCCTTCTCTTGAATCACTTAAAGTGTATAAATAGTTTTCATGAGCTTGCTTAGCATAGTAAAAGTATTTATCTAGTCTACATTTAGAAATCTTAGGGCATAAGTTACAAGCACCAATTTTTCTATCTCTTCTTAAACATTTAATTTCTTCATATTTAGAACATTTACCATGACAAATTTTACAGTCTTTAAATTTAGTACAAGTGATAGGGTTATTGAAAGTATTTCTAGGTTTTAATTTTCTTCTGTTTTTAATTTCTTTACTAACAATAGTAAAGTTTTTACCAATACTTTTAGCAATTTCTACTTTTATTAATTCATTTTCAATTCCTTCTTGAGTTTTTTCTTCTATCTTCTAGAGACAAATGAGTTCCTTTCATACAGAATACCTACTTATAGTCCTAGAAACATCAATACTTTTATTATACAATTTAGATTTAATCTTTCAAATTATTTTTTGTGTAAGGTTGAATTCGGATATTAAATATTCTAACCGGAATTCATTTTGTAATTTTACAATAATTTAATAATGTTACAGTTCAGTAAGGAAATATAATACTTAAAATATTAATATAAAGCTTTTCAAAAAAATCATATAACTACCTTTTTAAAGTGTAAAAAAATATAATTTCTATTTATTCGGTAAAATCAATACTTTTAGTTTAGTTATTCATTATGCCAAATAAAGAGATGGCTTTATAGCAATAATTGTTCTTACTGAACTGTAACTTATTTATAATAAAAAGAATTTCTTTACTTGTTTAAAGCTAAAGTATATGATATAATATTTTGCATATCAGATTAAAAAAGGAGAAATATATGTTAGGAGTAAGTGGTGTTACATTAAGATTTGGAAAAAGAACCTTATTTGAAGATGTAAATGTAAAATTTACACCTGGAAATTGTTATGGAGTAATAGGTGCAAATGGTGCAGGAAAATCTACATTTTTAAAAATACTTTCTGGTGAAATAGAACCTAGTGAAGGCGAAGTATATATGTCTGAGGGTGAAAGACTAGGCATATTAAGGCAAGACCATTACAAATATGATGTGGTAAAAGTATTAGATACAGTAATTCGTGGAAATGCAAGATTATATGAAGTAATGCAAGAAAAAGATGCACTATATGCTAAACCAGATTTTAGTGATGAAGATGGAATAAAAGCAGGTGAATTAGAAGCAGAGTTTGCAGAACTTAATGGTTGGATGGCAGAAACTGATGCAGCACAATTACTTACTGGTCTTGGTATTGAAGTAGAACTACATGATAAATTAATGAAGGAACTTACAGGACCTCAAAAAGTAAAGGTTTTACTTGCTCAGGCTTTATTTGGGAATCCCGATGTATTACTTTTAGATGAACCAACTAACCATTTAGATATTGCGGCTATTTCTTGGCTTGAAGAATTTTTAATTAATTTTGAAAACACAGTAATAGTAGTATCACATGATAGACATTTTTTAAATAAGGTATGTACACATATATTAGATATAGATTATAATAAAATAAGATTATATGTTGGAAATTATGATTTTTGGTATGAATCAAGCCAACTTGCATTAAAACAAATGAAAGAATCTAATAAGAAAAAAGAAGAAAAGATAAAAGAATTAGAGGATTTTATACGTAGATTTAGTGCTAACGCTTCAAAATCAAGGCAAGCAACTTCTAGGAAAAAGACATTAGAAAAAATTAAATTAGATGAGATAGTACCATCTACTAGAAAATATCCATATATCGAATTTAAACCTGAAAGAGAATCAGGAAAAGAAATATTAGAAGTTGAAAATTTATGTGCTAGTGTTGATGAAAATGAAGTTTTAAAAAATGTTACGTTTAAAGTACTAAAGGGAGATAAAATAGCTTTAGTAGGTAAAAATGGAATAGCAAAAACTGCGTTATTTAAAGTGCTTATGGGTGAGCTTCCTTTAACAAGTGGAAAAATAACATTCGGAAAGACTATTAAGCCATCGTATGTTCCACAAGATAATGAAAAATATTTTAATCAAGATAAGTCTATAACTAGATGGATAGCAGATGAATATAATATAAATGATGATACTATTGTTAGAAGCTTTCTTGGTAGAATGTTATTTTCAGGAGAAGAAGCATTAAAAAAAGTAAATGTATTATCAGGTGGTGAAAGAGCAAGATGTATGATGGCAAGAGCAATGCTTGAAGCAGGAAACTTAATTTTGTTTGACGAACCAACTAACCATTTAGATCTTGAAAGTATAACAGCATTAAATAATGGTTTAAAAAGAACAACTGCCGAGCTTATATTTGTATCTCATGACCATGAATTTGTACAAACAGTTGCAAATAGAATTATTGAGATAACAGAAGATGGCATAAAAGATTATCAAATGACATATGATGAGTATCTAGAAAAAAATAGTGAGGCTGCAAAAGAAGAACAAAATTATTAGAATAAAATTTGTTTGATATAAGTAAATGGATATAGGATGTAATTTCTATCATGGTAATTTCATCGAATATTACAAAATTGTAATATTTGGAAATGTATGATAAAATATACGTGGTGATAGAAGAA
>CALVQE010000066.1 GCA_944355355.1 uncultured Bacilli bacterium | reverse complement strand
CTGAAAACAACTTGTCCGGTTTCTTCAGCGTGAGTTAAACTTTTGGCTTTTATTTCTTCTATTTTGGCATTATATACATTTTCTTTCATTGTTCCTGATATTGTATTGTATGTAGGGACAGCAATTAAGACTAATAATGCTATGATGGCTATAACAGCTAATATTTCTACTAACGTAAATCCTTTTCTCATTCAATCGCCTACCTTATACTTAGTTTAACATAGCTTGGACTTTTTGTATTAAAAAATATTAATTATCTCTTCTTTTACCACGTCTATTTGACAGGCTGCTGGAGTTTTTGATAGCCCTGGCATGGTCATAATGTCCCCTAGTAAAACAGTTATGTATCCAGCTCCATTATATATTTTAATATCTTTGACTGTTATTTCGTAATCTTTTGGGTAACCTAGCAAGTCTTTTTGATCACTAATGGAATACTGTGTTTTGGCTATGCAGATCGGAAGTTTTGAAAAAGATTGGGCCTCAACGATTTTTTCTTCAGCAAGGGGTGTGTATATCACTTTCTTAGCATGATATAGTTTTGTGCAAACCGCTTCAATTTTTTCTTTAATGCTTGCGGTTTCTTCATATAAGAATGTTGGTATTACTGGTTCATATTTTGTTACTTCTTTAGCTAGTTCTAAAGCTCCATTACCGCCATGCTCAAAAACTTCAGTTGTTATGATTTGATAGCCTAAATTCTCAACATCTCTTTTTAGGATAGCTATTTCTTCTTCAGTATCTTCTGGATGTTTGTTTAGAGTGAGGATAAATGGAACGTTTATTTGTTTTAAATTATCTATGTGAGCATGAAGATTTTCTAGTCCTTTTTGTAATTTGGCTAGTTCTGTTGTTTCTCCTACACCATGATGTTTTAATGCGCCTATTGTCATCACAAGAACAATGCAAGACAGCGGTAATTTTTCTTTACGCGTTAGAATGTCTATAAATTTAAAGCCTCCTAAGTCAAAACCAAAACCTGCTTCGGTGATTACATATGGGCTTAGTGATGTAGCTAATTTTAATGATCTTATACTATTACAGCCGGTAGCAAGATTGGCGAAAGGACCTCCATGAATAATTACGGGGTTATGTTCTAGAGTTTGAACAAGATTAGGCTTTATAGCTTCTTTTAAAAGAGCAAGTAGTGAGCCGGTGATGTTTAGTTCTTTTACGTAAACAAATTGTCCTTTTCTATTTTTGCCTATAATAATTTTATCTAATCTTTCTCTAAGATCTTCTAAATCTTGAGCCATACAAAAAGTGTTCATAAGTTCACTTGCTGCAGTGATCGTAAATTTTTCTTCACGAGTATATTTTGAAGTTTTTATTTCAATATTTCTTAGGCTGCGATCATTTAAATCCATTGTGCGTGTAAAGTATATTTTGTCGGGATCTAAATCTAATTCGTTACCATGAAATAGTACATTGTCAATCATAGACGCAATTAAATTGTTTGCTGTAGTAATGGCGTGGAAATCACCTGTAAAATGAAGATTGATTTCTTCCATTGGTACAACTTGAGCGTATCCTCCACCAGTTGCTCCGCCTTTGATACCAAATACAGGTCCTAATGATGGTTCACGTAGGGTTAATAGCGATGGAATGGAAAGTTTTCTTAAGGCATCGTGTAATCCTATAGCAACGGTGGTTTTTCCCTCACCATATGGGGTTGGATTTATTGAGGTTACTAAGATGACATGAGAATCATTCGTTTTTTGGGGTGCAGAAATTTTGGCTTTATATTTTCCATAACTTTCTACTTCAATATCTGAAGATATTTTGTGGGCAATTTCAGTGATTGGTTCTAATTTGTTTTGATGAGCTATTTCATAGTCTTTTGGCATAGTATATCCTTCTTTCTTTTATTCTATTGTATAGAAAAATAGATTATCCGTCAAATAAAAAAGACAAGCTTTTTTTGCTTATCTTTATGAGTCGCTTTCTGTTATAACGACATTAACTTTATTTGAAACTACATATTTGATTCGAGGATCCGTATTTTCAATTTGAACATCCACATCATAAGTTCCAGCTGTATAATTTGTTAAGTCAATATAGGCTGCAATATTGCTTTCGTTAATTGAATCGATAACAGACTGAACACCTTTTACTTGAACTGAAATAGGATCGTCATTTGTTCGGTTAACTGTTAAACCACTGCTTAGGTTGTTCGCACGAATATTTGAAATGTTGATTGTTTTTTGTTTTTCGTCGCCAAAAGTTACAACAATTTTAACGTCTGTTTCGCTGATTGAACGAACTCCAGTAGTTTTTTTTATGTCTGCTACTCTTGTCAAAGCGCCACCAGTACCACTGCCATTGATATCGATTACAACTGGCACACTAGTGATTTTGTCAATTTCTTCTTTTTCACCATATATATCTACAGTGTAACTTGTCTTGCCATTAATGGTTATTGAAGAAATTGCTTTTCCAGCAACAAGATCACCTGTTGTTGTCACGACAATTGGAACGGTTGCCTTGTAAGTACTAAAGGAAATGCTTGCGCTTAAAGTGTTTGGAACGATTTCTACATTTTCGATTACATTACCTGCACTATCATAGGCAACTAGCGGAAGGTTATCCACGTCGTAAGTTATGGCTTCTGTAAACTTATTGTTGCTTAAGTCAATTAATGCTTTTACGGTAGCAATTTTATCTAATGCGTCTTGTGAGCCTTTTACTATAACAGTATTCTGATCTAGTGATACATCAGATATTGAAAATTTTTCATTTAATTTATCTTCGTTTAATAGTTCATAAGTAACATTTTTTTCTTCACTTATCTTCTTTTTTATTGTGACTATTACATATGCTGGGTCAAGTTTGTAGTTTATGTTATCTACGGTTTGATTATATGTCAAGGCAACTTTTTGAGGTGTATCACTTGCTTCATAATCAGATAAGTCTAAAACCACCTCATGTTCTCCTAATTGTTTAGCTAAATATAAAGAACTTTTACGACCGGTTAGAATTATGTCTACAGAATCAACTAATCCTTCTACCACGTAGCTTTCTTTATTATATACAACATTTACTGGTTGGTTTGATAAAATTTCAGCCTCAGTTTCTACTAAAGTAATAACTTGGGAATCAACTAAAATAAATGTCGTTACTGCTAAAATCAAAGAAATATATACTAATATTAAAGGCCGGTTCAAAAACTTTTCTAGATGAACAGGATTATTTTTAAATTTTTCAAATAAGAAATATATTGCTCGACTTATAGGTGTAACAAATTTTTCGTCAAGTATTTGGTAACACTTATTAAAAAATTTACCTATTTTTTTACCTATCTTACTCATGAATATCCTCACTTTCAACTTCTTCAGGATTTGAGTCATAGAATACTTCTGTTTTTGGTTTTAACTCATCAATTAGCATCATTCTAAAGTCATCCAAAGTCATATTATAATGAAGTTCCCCATCAACAGCAATGCTAATTTTACCTGTTTCTTCAGATACAACTAATGCGATAGCGTCATATTCTTCTGCAATTCCTAAAGCGGCGCGATGTCTTGTTCCCAATTTTTTACTTACGCTTGGATTCATACTGGTTCTAAATACAGCTCCAGCACAAGTAATTTTATCTCCTTGAATAATTACTCCACCATCGTGTAAGGGACTATTTGGAAAGAACAGATTACTTAAAAGTTCACTTGATATATCCGCATAAATCTTGGTTGCCCGATTGATATAATCTTGCAATGATACATCTCGTTCGATAACGATTAAGGCTCCAATACGATTTCGTTTTAAATATTCAATTGATTTCATTATTTCACTAATCATTTTTTCACGTTCATCGCCTGTTAAAACTTTGTGTCTGCCTAGTAATTGGGTTCTACCTATGCTTTCTAGCATATTTCTAATTTCTGGTTGGAAAATTACTATGATTGCAAGCGGTCCCCATTCTACTACATATTCTAGTAGAAGGCCTACTGTATACAGGTCTAATATTTTACTTATAATCTCAATACAAATTACTAATAAAACCCCTTTTACAATTAGCACCATTTTTACATTATTTCGGATATTTTTTAGAATAAAATAGAACAGAAACCAAACGATGCATATATCCAAAATTTTGGTAAATAGTGACCAAATTGTCGTTAATGTCATTTTAACACTTCCTATTCTTTGTCTCGTTCATTATACCAAATTTTTTTTGGATAATCTACATAATTTTATTTCTTTTAGAAGTTTTTAATTTTCTTTATCCTATTTAGCCCTTTTGATAAAAGTTTGAAAAAAAACGAGGAACATAAATTCCTCATTTCTATTTTGGAGCGCACACAAAGGTTTGAGCACTCGTTTGACTTGTTGCATAAAACCACCCTGTACCATATAAAACGCCACCTTCAAATAATACTCCGTACACCTCATCATAATTGTCATGTTTATCTGAGTTAGAGCATATGGTTGTTAAATAATATTGATATTCAGGACGATTCGATTCATACTCATTTAACATATCTTCGTAAACATTGGGATTTTCACTATAAAGTAGTCGCCAATTTGGATACCCATAATTTCCTTTAATTTTTGTCACTATAAACACAAGTGAGTTATTTTGGTATCCATAACGTATTGGGCCATATTTAGTACTACTTCTTCCAGTAAACACATATGGAATCCCATTGGATGAAAAACCTGAGTAAGCATAGCTATTTTCAATATCTCCATGGTCACTATAATTATATAATTGAACTGTTTTAGAATAGACGTTGAATACGTTAGGATTATTTGTACATGTATTATATATTGTTTTTCCGTAATCTTGGGTACAGCTTAAATGTTTTACTCTTTTACGATATCTTTCATTTTGAAGAACTAGTTTTAAACCTTGAGGGTTAGCCAACACTTGTGAAACTTTGCTGCAATCAAGGAGATCATCATAACTCGGACTTGCCGGATTAAAACAACTTTGGGTGTTACAACTTCTGCTTTGTTGATAACTGCCACAAGTTACATTTTTATCAATTGTACTTCTTTTATATACCGTTTGGGTTTGCGTTCCTCCTCCACATGTTTTACTGCATGTACTCCAGCCACTCCATTTATAATCTTCGGTTTTGCTACAACA
>CALVQE010000065.1 GCA_944355355.1 uncultured Bacilli bacterium | reverse complement strand
TCAAGGGGATATATCATGTACAATTTTGTACATTTTTATTTTCCCTTTTTTGTACATTCTTATAGTATCATTAACAACAGGTGGTATTAGAGTTGATGATATTGCTAAAAGAGTTAATTTATCAAGATCGGCAGTATCACATCATTTAAAAATTTTATTTGATAATCATGTTGTGTGTGGGAACAAAAAATTACTATCATATTATAGGAACAGATGAAATTTTAAGTTTAAAATTATTACTTAAAAATATTGAACTTTATGTTGAGGAAAGAAAAGAGGAGCTAAATTGAAAAATTTAATTGTTTATTATTCTTATGAAGGAAATACAGAAGAATTAGTAAAAGGAATGCAAGAAGTGATAGATGCGGATGTATTAAGATTAATTCCAAAAAAAGAAAAAAAGACTAAAAGTTTATTTAGATTTGTTTGGGGTGGTATGCAAGTTTATATGAAAAAGAAGCCCGAATTAGAAGAATATACTATTGATTTATCCAAATATGATAATATTATTATTGGTTCACCTTGTTGGTTTGGAACTTATGCTCCACCAATAAATACATTTTTATCAGACAATAAGATGAAGAATAAAAATATTTATCTTTTCGTTTGTAATGGCGGAAATCTAAGAAATACTTGGAAAAATTATGAAGAAATATTAAAGGGAAACAATATAGTTTCTAAATTAGATTTAGTTTATCCTATAAAAAATGGAATAGAAGATGCTAAAAAGAAAATTAATGAATGGATTAAAAATAGTCTTAAATAACAAATCATCATTTATAAACTAGATTATCAATTGAAGTTGATAGTCTTTTTTTTAAATATGTTGACAAACTGTTATAAAGTGTTATAATTCAGATATAACAGATGAAACAGTGAGGTGAAAAAATGAATATTATTATAACTAATAGTAGTGGACTTCCTATATTTGAGCAAATTGAAAATGCTATAAAAGAAGCGATATTTTCTGATGAACTTAAGGAAGGAGAAATGCTTCCATCTGTTAGAAGTTTGGCTAATGAATTAAAAATTAGTTTCTTAACTGTTAAAAGAGCTTATGATGAACTCGAAAAAGCAGGGTTTATTAAGACCGTACAAGGAAAAGGAAGTTATGTATTGCCAAAAAATTTAGATCTCATTAAAGAAGAAAAGTTGAAGGAGATTCAAGAGCATATTGAAAAGATTTACGAGATATCTAAATTGTCTAATATTTCCAAAGATGAAGTAAATGAAATGTTTAAAATGATTTTTGAGGAGGAATTGTAGATGAATACTATTGAGATTAAAAATGTTTCTAAGAAGTACGATGGATTTTTTTTAAACAACATAAGTTTTGATGTGCCAGCAGGTGCGATTGTGGGATTAATCGGTGAAAATGGTGCGGGTAAAACGACAACGATTAAAGCAATATTGAATATTATCAATTCTGAGGGTACTGTTCAGATATTAGGTAAAGATAGTAAACGGGATGAGAAAGAAATTAAAAAGGATTTAGGGGTTGTTTTAGACGATAGTTTTTTATCCAACTATTTAACTCCTAAACAGATTAGTTCAGTGATGAAAGATTTTTATAGTACTTGGGATGAAAATAAATATGAAGAATTATTAAAACAATTTGGTTTACCTAACGGTAAATTAATAAAAGACTTTTCAAGTGGCATGAAGATGAAATTAAAAATTGCAGTCTCTATTTCTCATCATCCAAAATTATTAATACTTGATGAGCCAACAAGTGGACTTGATCCAGTTGTGAGAAATGAAATACTTGATATATTTAGAATGTATATTGAAGAAGATGAAACAAGATCAATTTTACTATCTTCACACATTACTACTGATTTAGAGCATATTTCTGATTATATTGTTTTTATAGATAAAGGGAAAATTGTTTTAAAGGCTCCAACTGGAGAATTATTAGAGGATTATGGAATAGTAAAATGTACTAAGGAAGAGTTTTCTAAAATTAAGGAAGAAGATTATATTCGTTATAGAAAAAGTAAATATCAATACGAGGTACTTACATCTGATAAGGATAAAATTAAAAAGAAATATAGTATTAGTTCAATAGATAAACCATCTATTGAAGATATAATGTTATTTTATATTAGAGGAGAAAGATAATTATGATAAAGGGTTTATTAAAAAAGGACTTATACAATTTAGCGAGTTATAAAACTTCTTTAATTATTATTGTGTTATTTTGTGGTATTGCGATTATAGGTACAGATGCCATATATTGGGGTTCTGTTGTCATTGGTATTATTGGTGGAATGATTTCTTTATCTACTTTTAGTTATGATGAAATGTCAAAGTCTAATCGATATATTTTAACTTTGCCAGTTACTAGAAAAGAAATTGTTTTAGAAAAATATATTTTAGCTATTGGCGCGACTGTTTTGGGATCGTTGTTTGGTTTTGTATTAACCTTGTTCATAGGAAATGTTATGAATTATTTAAGGCCAGATCATATTATAGATATAAGTTTAGAAACGTTGTTTAATACAACTATTGGAGGAATGTTTGGTGTTTCCTTAATTCAGGCAATTCAGATTCCTAGTATATTCAAGTGGGGGTCTGAAAAAGGTAGGATACAAATGTTTATTATTATATTTCTTTTAGTTATCATTGGAGCTGTTTTAGGATTTTTCATTCAACAAGCTGGGTTTAGTATTAATATAGAAAAATTAGAAACGGTGCTTAAAAATTTTGGCTTAGTATTACTTGTACTCTTAAGCTTTGTAATGTATTTTATTAGTTATAAGATTTCATATAAAATTTATAAGAATAAAGAAGAATAAAAATGAAAAACTCTAGGATTGTTTCCTGTTAAAAATATCTTTTACATTATAGGATGTTAATGTGAAGGGAGAAAAAATATGAATCAAGAAAAAATAGGAAAGTTTATCGCTGAATGTCGTAAGAAAAAGGGAATGACACAGGCGGAACTTGGAGAAAAGCTAGGAGTAACTGAAAAATCTATTAGTAATTGGGAAAATGGGAGAAATATGCCTGACTTATCGTTGTTTAAACCTTTATGTAATGAGTTTAATATTTCTTTAAATGACTTAATGAGTGGTGAAAAGGTAAAAGAAAAGGAATATCAAGAAAAATTAGAAGAAAATATAATCAATACCATAGATTATACGAATAAAAAAATTGAAAACCGAAATCATTTTATTGGGTTGTTATTAATAACGTTTGGGGTTTTGATTTCAATCACGGCTGTTGCTATATTTCCTAGTGAAAGTAGCTGGGGGTCTATTTATTCAGTTTTGGGGGCAATTATTTCTTTAATTGGTGTTAGTAGATTTACTAAACGATTATCTTATGGAAAAAGATTATTATGTAATTTTAGTTATTTTTTGCTTTTTATATTAATATTAATGACTATAGATTATGTTGGTGTTATTAATATTCATCAAGCTCCAAGATTTTCACTTGTAAAAGTATCAGGAGAAAATGTTATTTATTATGATACACTATTTTATGATGTAGTTCGATGTAATGTGGATAAGGATAATGAAACATTTAAGGTGTTAAAAAATCAAAAATATAATAGTGATAACATAGATGTTTTTTGCAAGTGAACTGATACTTAGTGATTGAGTGAAGTGTAATATTTAGAGATAAGTCTTTCTTGAACTTTCGTCAAACAATTGTAAATTTACTTTACAGTTGTTTTTTTGATATAATAATTATCGTAATAAATACGATAGTTACTTAGCATAATAAAAAGTAGTAGGAGTGAGTAGTCTATGAAGAAAAAGAATGTTTATTTGATTGTAGGAATAGTCTCATTAATTTGTGTGATAGCAGGTGTATCCTTTGCTGCTTGGATCTTAAACTTCCAACAAACAAATAACAATATCGTGGCAACAGATTGTTTTAGTATTACTTTTAAAGAAGATACAGAAGCTATATCTTTAAATAAAGCGTATCCTATAACGGATGAAGGTAAAATATGCTTAAAGGAAGGTATACCTGAGGTGAGTTATTATAGATTTTTGGCTGAAATGATTTCGGATATAAAGGATAAGAATCTTACGTTTAAAGGGGTGTTAAATGCTATTTTAAATAGTCCTCAAAGAAGAAAAAAATTGATGGTTGCTTTAAAAGAAGAATTGATTCAAAGATCTTATTTAAGGGTAACAAAGAATAAAGGAATATTTGGTGAACGTGAGTGTTTGGTTGTAGATAAGGATGTAGAGCTTACTACCTTTTTGAAGGAAGAAGATGTATTGTTTGTGTCGCTTGCTTATTATGCTAGGTTAAATCAAGAAAAGAAAATGGTTCGTGATTATTTTGAGCGAGTGAAGGATTCAGCAGTTGCTAAACGAGGAAAAATCGTTCAAAATATGGTAGATAGTGCAACAGTAATGGCTATGGCTGTTTTGAATACTACAATGAATACGTAGGAGGTATGAAATGATTCAGATTCAGTATCAAGATGTTTTGGAAAAAGAAAATGCTAAGCTAATTGATGAGGTTTTTGAAGAGTTAGCTTTGCAAAATCATTTAGTTTGTGATTCAACTTCTTTTTGTTTTGTGGCTCGTGATGAAGGTAAGGTTGTTGGGGTTCTTACAGGACGTTCTTATTATAAGGAGGTTCATATTCGAGACTTAGCAGTTATTCCTTCTGCAAGGCATCAACATGTTGGAACAAGTTTAATGATAGCTGTTGAAGATTATTTTCGAAAGAAAGGATTTGAACAGATTAATTTAACGACTTATCAATTTCAAGCTCCAGAATTTTATAAGAAGTGTGGATATGTTGTTGAGTTTCAAAGAGTGGATAAGCAAAATCCTTTGTTAACGAAGTATTTTTTGATTAAGTATTTAAGGGAAAGTTAGGGATGAAAAGAGAAAAGGCTTTAAAACTTTTAAGAAAATATAATATAGGTGTACGGTGATGTAAGTATTGATTGAATAATGAAGATTTAAGATGTATTATAGAAGTTATGAAAAAGAATTTAGGAGGTATTTTATGTATAATTATGATCTTGAGTTTTACAGTAAAAATGCGGAATCCCTTTATTTATAAGGAAATCCGCATTTTTTGTATCTTGTGTAATATCTAGTATTTTAAAATTTTTTTAATTTTTTTTCGAGGCATGTATTTTTTGATATCATCCTTTAAATTGTAAGTGTTTATAAGTTCCTTAATGATGTTGTTAGC
>CALVQE010000064.1 GCA_944355355.1 uncultured Bacilli bacterium | reverse complement strand
CGCATAAAAAAATCAATCTTTTCAGATTGATTTAATCATTAACGTCACATTGGTGCGACGATTTTACCTTATGGAGCAGATGATGGGAATCGAACCCACGTGGTCAGCTTGGAAGGCTGAAGTTCTACCATTAAACTACATCTGCATTTCGTAATGACAATATCAATTATACCATAAATATATGAAATTTCAACAATTTTGTGAAAATATTATAGAACTTTTCATAAAAATATATTATAATGTATTCAATGCTGAATTAGCTCAGTTGGTAGAGCAACGCCCTCGTAACGCGTAGGTCGCAGGTTCGAGTCCTGTTTTCAGCACCATTATGCATATAATCTCGGACTATTAAAGTTCGAGTTTTTTTAATAACCAAACAAAAAGCTATTCATTTTTTTGATAGCTTTTTTTCTAACAATGTTATACATTCATATATGATGAAGGATAAAATGATTAAAACGACAATACCACTCATTACTAATGTTAGATTAAACACTTGAGTACCATAGATGATTAAATATCCGATTCCTTGTTTACTTACTAAAAACTCGCCCATAATCACGCCAATCAAAGTCATCGAAATATTAATTTTCAAAGAAGATATTATGGTCCTTTTTGATTCAGGTAAGATTAAATAACGTAACAACTGCAACCTTTTGGCTCCAAAAGATTTTAATAATTTAATTTTAATTTCATCTACACCTATAAATCCATTATAAATATTTAAGATGCTAACAATTAGATTGATAAGCAATGCCATAACGATAATTGATTTAATGTTTGCTCCAGCCCAAATAATAATAATTGGCCCTAAAGCAACTTTAGGTAGACTATTTAACATAGTCAAAAAAGGATCAATAATCTTAGCAAGTATAGGTATTTCATATAATAAAATAGCAATTAATAACCCTAAAGAAATACCGATTCCAAAAGCAAGCAACGTTTCATATAAAGTTGTCCAAACATGTTTCCATAACTCACCAGATAAAGCAAGTTCAGATAAAGTTTGCCAAATACGACTTGGACTAGAAAAAATAAAAGGATTAATAATCTTTTTGGAAGCTAATATTTCCCATAAACCAATAAAAGCAATAACTAGAAAAATTTGACTACCTAATACAAACCACTTTTGTTGTCTCTTTTTTTTTATAATCTTTTTAGCTTCAGCTGACATAATCTAAATCCCTCCAAATCGCATCATAAAGACTAGCAAACTCTTTCGCCTTACGATTCTCAATTGGTGTTGAAGCATTAGAAAGATGAATATCATAAATCTTTTTTATTGTACAAGGTCTCTTAGATAAAACGACAATTCGATCAGACATGGAAATGGCCTCTGCAATGTCATGAGAAACCATAATCGTTGCAATTTTCTCACGCTTAATAATTTTAAAAACATCTTCGCTTACGGCTAACCGTGACTGATAATCTAAAGCAGAAAAAGGCTCATCAAGAAGTAAAATATCCGGTTTAATTGCTAAAGTTCGTATTAAAGCTACTCGCTGTTTCATTCCCCCAGAAAGCTCACTAGGATACTTATCCACAAACTCTTCTAAATGATAAGTTTTAAGTAAATGTCGAACATAATTTTTATTTTCTTCCGTATCCTTATGTTGAATTTTAAGACCTAAAATTGCATTCTCAAAAATAGTTAACCATGGAAACAAGGCATCATTCTGTAACATATACCCTATAACAGGCTGTTCTTTTTGAAAATGAAAAGTTCCAGCACTTAATTGATCAATTCCAGCTAAAATACTTAGCAAAGATGACTTCCCACAACCACTAGTTCCAACCAAAGTAACAATTTCATTTTCCCGAATAGATAATGTAATATCATTAATAGCTTTTATTTCTTCTTTCTCAGTCACATAGTTTTTAGATAAGTGTTCAATTTCTAGTAAATTATTCATCAGATAAATTTTTAACTAAATCATTAAATGGAACATAATCATCTAATAGATCATTCTGAATCATTAAATCTTCTAAATTTCGATAATATTCTTCACTAATATAAGTTGAAGATAACCAAGAATCACTTTCTTTATAACGAAGAACAATACTTTCTAGTTCATCTAAACTATTATCTGGAAACTGTGGCAAAATAATCTCCGCAATCTCTCGAGCAGAATGATTGTAAACGTAATCTATACCTTTATTCAATGCCCGATTAAACTTTTCTAAAGTATCCTTTTGCTCATCAAAATAACTTTTCTTTGTATAGAATGCTGTATAAGGCATTTCACCAGACAGTTCCCCGATAGATGCAACCACATACCCAAATCCTTGATCTTCTAACTTAGTCGCATTAGGCTCAAACAAATTAACAAAATCTCCCATTCCACCAATATATGAACCAGACAAAGATGCGAAATCTACCGAATAGTTAATATTAACTTTGGAAACATCTACCCAGGCATTTTCTAATGCATTTAAGAAATTTAAAGCAGGCATTCCACCTTTACGACCGACCAAAACCTCTTTTCCTTCTAAATCGCTCCACTCAAACTCCTGGTCTTTAGAAATAATAAACTGACCATCTCGTTTTGTAAGCCCAGCAAACGTCACCAGATAATCTTCTTCTCCACCTTCATAGACGTAAATGGCACTTTCTGGCCCGGCAAAGCCAATCTCAACATCCCCAGATAAAACCGCAGCAGCCACCTTATCAGCACCTGGAGTTAACAACAGTTCAATTTCAAGACCTTCCTCTTCAAAATAACCATCTTCAATAGCTACATAAAGTGGGGCATAAAATGCACTATGAGTAACTTCAGACACTCGAATTTTTTGAAGACCACTATCCTCTGGTTTTAACATGGTATAAGTGACCACCATAGCCACAATTAAAAGAAGCCCAATAACTGTAGCAATTATTTTCTTTTTCAAACAAATTCCTCCTTTTTTGTTCCATGGTAGTATATGTCGAAAACTCATTTTTGGTTAAAAAGGGAGTGTTAACGAGAAAGAAAAAGGGATTTACAAAAAAAATTTATTTTGCTATAATTAATCCAGAATAGAGGGAGTGTGGCTAAGATGACAGTCAATACGGAAAACTTATTAGATAGATTATACAATTTACGTGGTGCTGACAGTGACATCTTAAAAGAGATGGACCGTCAAAAAGATAAAGCGGAAAGCACAAAAGCAAGAACAACCGAAGAAAAAGCAAATCTCCAAAACAATATAGCAGAGTTAAAACAACAAAGAGAAGAACTAGAAGAACAGGGAGAAAAATTCAAGGAAATTCTTCAGGGAATTCATAGAGAAGATTATGAAACAGTTTTGACGCGTTTACATATTGATTTTGATCCCAAAAGTTTGTTGGATAAACTAGAAAGAAATTTGCCAAAAACGATCGATAACGTAGAAAAAGAAACAAAAAAAGCTGAAGATGAATTAGTAAAAGTTGAAGAAGAAATGAACTCTGCTATTACAACTATCGAAGAACTTGGTATTAGAAAAGACGCTGCCTTAGCAAATCAAGAAAAATTGAATGAGTACTTTGAACTTGCCCTAGAAGGACATATCAACATTACCAGAGATTCGATCACAACTCTTTTAGCCGAGTTTGGATTTAATGAAGAAGAGCAAAGAGAAACGGCCAAAATATTAATGTTCCCAGAAGATGCCCTATTCCAATATGATGAAAAAGTAAAGAATAAATGTAAAAATGGAAAATCAATTTCTGAAGTGATCCAAGAAGCTAAAACAATGGTAGACGAAGAAGATGATATCAAAATTCCAGACATTAGCTTAGATGAACAAGAAATAGAAACATCCGTTACCACAGATATTAAAGAAGAAATGATTGAAACCTTAAAAGAATTAGGAATAGATTATTTAGATTTTACAAGTGATGAAATAGAAAAACTTATGGACAATTTTGATAAAAATATAATCATTGACAATGTAAAATACATGCAAGCTAAAGGCTTTGAAAATGATATCTATATTAACCATGTGGAATTAATGTATGATAAAAACTTACAAAATAAAGTTGAACTTTTATTAAGCATTGGCAAAGAAGTTTTAGATATTTACTTAGCACCAAGTATTTTAATTAAATATACTTATGAACAATTAGGTGAATCTATTCAGTCATTAAGAGGAAGCGGTATGGATCCTAAAGAAGTACCACTTATGGCTTATTAAGGAGGCACGTTATGGAACAAGATTTAAATAAAACATTCAAAAAGTTAAATCCAGAAGCTAGCATGACCACAACTCAAGAGTTATATAGTTATATCAATCATTTATCAGATTCAAACATTGCCGAACTCCTAGAAGAATATGGAATTGTCCCAACAGATGTAAAATATTATGCCAGATTAGGCAATTTTAGTGAAGAAGAACTTAATCAAATAGAAAATGAACTAGGCGAAGAAACTTTCAAAGAACTATTTAGTAATTCACCTGAGAAACTTTATCAAAAACTAGTAGAAAAAGAAAAGAAAGACATAAGAGGTGAAAACGAATGAAATTCCTAGAAAGTGTTGGTTTTAGTAAAGAAGAAATTAAAGAACTAAAAAATAGCATTGCGGATGTAATGATAGAAACTTTGAAAAAAAATAAAAGATTAGTCAAAGCCAATATAGAATACCTTAAAGATTTAGGCGTCAAAAACATCCATGAAATCTTCTTTAACTATTATGAATTATTTTTAATGGACTATAGTAACTTTACAGAAATATTTAACAAATATGATCGAGAAGATTTAATTGAAAAATTAGCTAAAAATATTGCAATTATTGAATACTTATAAAAAGACATATCTTATCATATGCCTTTTTATTTGTTCTCAACATAACTTTACATTTCTTTTACATAATAGCGTAAAAGAGCAAAAGAGAAGCTTCAAAAAGCCTAAACTTATGTTATAATAGAATCGTTAAAGAAAAGGGGCGATGATATGCAAGGCTTTACAGATTTTTTGATGAATAATTATCTTTGGTTTTTAGTAGCATCTATTATTTTGATTTTTGCTTTAATTGGTTATTTTGTAGATCAACATGAACAAAAAAAAGGCGTATCAATGATTAACAAACCAAAAGAAAAAGAAGTAGATCTCCAAGAACTCGCCAATTTAGCCCAAAACAGATCAATCAACAGTGCTATTACAGAATCCTTAAAAAAAGCACCAATGAGTATGCCAGCACCAGCTACGACGATGAATAACAATACAATCGTAGATACAACCACAAACACTGTTGCTCAAACAGTAAATATGAATATTTTAAATAAATAAAAAATTAAGATAAATGGGAGTTTGAGAAATGAAAAAAGGATTTACATTAGTAGAAATATTGGCTGTCATAGCTATCATGGCTGTGTTAGTCTTAATTGCTGTTCCTACATATAATACAATATCAGGAACAATGAAAGAAAACGTATATAATGCTAAAATAGAAGAACTGAAAGCAAAAGGCTTGACTCACGCCGAAGAAACCGGACAAGTTGTTTTCAGTGTGGACACTTTAATTAACGAAGGAAAAATCACTCCAGACAATGAAACCGG
>CALVQE010000063.1 GCA_944355355.1 uncultured Bacilli bacterium | reverse complement strand
CGTATACGAGAACCGTATGTGCGGTGGTGTGAGAGGGGCAAAATAATTTAACTATTATTTTCCTCTACTCGATTTTAAGAAAATGAAAAATATCCACTCGTAAAAGAGTGGATATTTTTGTGAAAATTTTGCTTTTAAACTAGTTTGCTGAATCCTTTAGGATATGTTAGTTCTTGTGGTTTTATTCCCATTAAAGTCATTGCTCTGTTTAAAGCATCTGTTCTTATTTCTTCAGAAACCATTTGATTGTTAGCTAAAGCTAAAAAATTACTAATTTGTTGAGCTGTTAGTAATGCTTTCATATCATTTTGAATAGAACTTGTCATTTTAGCTAATTCGTCTAAATATTGTTCTGTAGTTAGTTTACTTTGATTACCTCCACGCTCATTATACTAAAATTTTATAAATTGGAAAATGGTACTTTTATATAAATTTACACTAATATTGAGCGGTTTGTTTTTAAATTAATTTGCTGATTATATAGTGTTTTCATCAACTATAAAGAACTATAGCTAGTTGGTAAATAGGGATTCGTTGGAGTTTTATTTTTGAGAATTTTGTCATTTTAGTGACAGATTTTCAAAAAGTGGTTCGAAAAAGTTGCATTTTTTGCATAAAAGTGGTTCGAAAAAGTTGCATTTTTTGCATAAAAGTGGTTCGAAAAAGTTGCATTTTTTAGTTAAAGATGATATTCTTTATATGGGTGTAAGCTTATGATAAGAGAATTTGAGAATGTATTATTAAATTGGAAGAATAATGGTTGTTCTAAGCCCTTGATGGTTGTAGGCGCTAGACAAATTGGAAAAACGTTTACGATTTTAAAATTTTGTCAGGAAAATTTTAAGCAATATATATATATTAATTTGGAAAAAGAAGAACCTATTCGGCAGGTTTTTGAGGATAGTTTGGATCCTAGCTATATTCTACAGCAAATTGAAGTTATTTTAGAAAAAAGTATTTCTATTGACGAAACGGTATTATTTTTTGATGAAGTACAAGTTTCTGAGAGATTTATTACTTCTTTAAAATATTTTTGTGAAAGTGAGCATCCTTATAAAGTTGTATGTGCAGGTTCTCTTTTGGGCGTGAAAATTAATCGTTTTTCTTCTTCTTTTCCTGTTGGAAAAATTGATTTGGAATATATGTTTCCAATGAATTTTAAGGAATTTTTAAATGCTTGTGGTTTGGATAAACTTATCTTAACTATTGAAGAACATTTTCAAACTATGGAAGCAATGCCTTCTTTTTTGCACGAAAAAGCTCTTACTTATTATAAATATTATTTATTAGTTGGGGGTATGCCTGAAGCAGTCAAAAGTTTTGTGGAGAATGGTAGTAATATAATGTCTTTTGATCGTTCTATTTTGAGTTCGATTTTGCAAATGTATTTAAATGATATGAATAAATATACTTTTAATAAAGCAGAAAGTGTTAAAGTTGAAAAGGTTTATCAAAGTATTCCTAGACAATTAGGAAAGGAAAACCATAAATTTCAATATAAATTTGTGGAGGTCAATGGATCTAGAAGAAAATTTGAGTCTGCTTTGGATTGGCTGTTATCTAGTTCTTTAATTATAAATTGTTTTAATGTTGCCAAAATTGAAATTCCTTTGAAGGCTTATCAAATCGATAATGATTTTAAAGTTTATCTTAATGATGTTGGGCTTTTATGTTCAATGTGTGAACTACGAGTAAGCAATATTATGAATGAAGAAAAATTCATGTTTAATGGTTTTATAGCTGAAAACTTTGTGGCTAATGAATTACATAAAAATGGATATTCGTTGTATTATTGGAGAGGCGCTACTTCAAAAATCAATTTTTTACTTACTTTGGATGATGGTATTATTCCTGTGGAAGTAAAATCCTCTTTAAGAACTCAATCTAAAAGTTTAAATGTGTTTTTAGAAAAGTATCGCTCTTTTTATGGTATTCGTATTAGTATGAAAAATTTTGGCTATGAAAACTCTATTAAGTCTATTCCTTTATATGCTACATTTTGTTTTAAGAAAAATGATTAATGTGTTATAATGCTTATAGAGTAGGTGGTATTTTGAAGAAGTTTTTCTTTTTTTGTCTATGTTTTTTAGGGATGATGGGTATTTCTTCGGCTGCGGATATTAATACTTTAGGAGAGCTCAGGGCAAATTATAATGATTTATTACAACAACAGGCAGAAAATGAAGCTAAGTCAGAGGCGGCTAAGGCGGAGATCGCCCAGAAGGAGGCTGCAATTAAACAGGCTGAAGCTGATATTCATCAGGCTGAAGCGGATATGCAAGAAGCTACTGATAAAATTGAGGAATCAAATGAACGAATTGTGCAGTTAACTAGTGAGGCTGAAAGAGTATTACTCTATTTACAACAGATGCAAGGAGAAAATGCTTATGTAGAGTATGTGACTGGTGCTTCAACTATGACTGATTTGATTACAAGAATTGCGGCAGTAGAACAAATTTCGGATAGCATCCAAACAACAATGAAAAATTTAGAGGAAGAAATTAAACGTAATGAAGAGTTAAAAGAAGAGTTGAAACAAAAACAAGATGAATTAAGTGAACAGATCGATAGTTATCAAAAGACGATCGAGCAACGTTATAGTGATTTAGCTTCTTATGATAAATATGCTTTGGATATTGATACACAAGTGGAAGTGGCTAAAAAACAAGTTGAAACTTATGAGACGCTTTGTCGTAGTGAGGTTGGAAGAACGGATGATGATGTACTTTTAAGTGATTGTTCAAATATTCCTGTGAATTCAGGATGGTTAAAGCCTTTGAATTACGGAGTGATCACGAGTACTTGGGGATATCGAACACATCCTGTTACTGGTGTTAAGTATTCTTTTCATAATGCATTAGATATTGGTGGTAATGCAGAAGGAACGCCTATTTATGCGGCTGCTGCCGGTGTTGTTGCCGCCAAGGTAGAACGTTATTCTTGTGGTGGAAATATGCTTTATATTAATGTTAATGTAAATGGTGAAGAGTATACTACTTATTATTATCATTTATTGAGTTTTAATGTTGATGTAGGTGATGTTGTAACACAGAATACGATAATTGGTTATGTTGGTGGAGGCTATAGTACTTCATCGGCATATGGTGGGTATGATAACTGTACTACTGGAGCTCATTTACATTTTGGTGTAGCTAAAGGATATTATAATGTTAATACGGGTATTGTAACAAGTAATATTATTACACCTCCAGGATTTCCAAATATGTATGGGTGGACGTTTACTTCTAGAACGCAAATGTATGGTTAAAAAAAATAAACAACTAACGGTGTGTGGTTAGTTGTTTTTATGCATTGTGGTGTATAATAATATCGGCTGGAGAAGATTAACTCTTTTGAAGCTGGTTCTCTTCTGCAGTGGCTTGGAAAAATTCAGACGGTTGAATTTCAAAAAAATTACATAATTTTCGAATGGTTTCGATGGAAGGATAGCGATCAAGCAAGGAAAGTGTTAGCATGTCGCTGTAAGCTTGAAAAGTTATGTTAATTTGTTCGGCTACATGGGCCCTCGAGTATCCACTCTCTTCATGGATACGTCGAAGGTTCTTTTTTATAAGTAAATAAAAGTCTTTTTGAGAATATTTTTGGTTCTTGCACAAAAGTTGTGGGAATTATAAATAATCTCTAGACAAAATAAAAACAACTTCGTAAACTGTTATTAAGATAAAAAAACACAGTAAGGAAGTTGTTAATATGATTATATCAGAAAAAATAGTTAAATGTTTAGAAAATATTAAGAAAGTTGTAAAAAAATTAATTTTATTAGTTAAAATTAGTAAAAATACCCCAAAATCTTTAATAGAAAATAAAACAATTGAAGATTATTCTTCTACATCAAGCTTGAAAAGTATATCTGATGATTTTCTTTTTATACCATCATCATTACAAGGTTTTACTAATACAAATACTAAATGTGAAAGAATAAATGAAACTAGAAATCTATATAAATTTAATGGTATTTTAACTATTAATGATAGTGATTATATTTGTAATAAATGCGGCCATAAAATGCATATAAATAACTCTCATCCAATAACACTTAAACATTTATGTTTTGGTGGCAATCTAACATGTGTATGTTTTAATCATACTCAATTTTATTGTGAAAATTGCCATAGTACTAATATGCAAAATATAAGTTTTAAAGCTGATAATCATCGTATAACAAATGAACTATATAACTATGTAAGAGATTTACTAGCCACAGGACACTATACTAATAAAGAAGTAGCAGAAATAACTGGGTTAAACAGAAATGTTGTAAAAGATATTGATAGAGAAAGATTAGAAGAAAAATATGTTGTAAATGGTGAACTTATAAAACCAGAAAAACAAGCTACTTATTTAGGAATTGATGAATTTAAATTACATAATGGCTATAAATATGCCACTCATATAATTGATTTAGAAACAGGACATATATTATGGATTCAAGAAAGTAAAAAGAAACAGGTTGTTTATGATTTTATTAATCATGTTGGTAGTGAATGGATGAATAAAGTTAAGGCAGTTGCCTGTGATATGAATTCTGACTTTGAAGAAGCATTTAGAGAGAAATGCCCAAATATTACCATAGTTTTTGATTACTTTCATATAGTTAAAAACTATAACGAAAAAGTAATAAGTGCAATAAGAAAAGATGAGCAAGCTAGATTAAAAAAAGAAGGAAAAACTGAAGAAGCTAATTCTTTAAAAAGAAGCAAATATATTTTAACTGCGTCACTATCTACTTTAATTAAAAAAGATAAGGAAGCAGAAGATGGTAAAGTAATTGATAAAGGTAGTAATTTATTTAAAAAAACACCAGTAAAGAGAACAGGTGGTAAAGTTGATAAATATAACAAAATATTAGAAGAAAATGAACTGTTATTTTTGGCAGAACTAATCAAAGAAAAGTTACACAATGCTTATACTTTAAATAATGAAAGATAAAATGAAAAAAGAAATAAATGAAATAATTGAAATGTGTGAAACTAATGGTAATAAGCATTTACTATGGTTTTCTAAATTACTAAAAAATCATATGTATGGCATTATATCTCATGCTAAATATAACATATCGACTGGTAAGCTAGAAGGAATTAATAACAAAATTAAAACTGTAAGAAGACAAGCTTATGGCTTTCATGATGATGAATACTTCTTCTTAAAGTTATTTGATATATCTAGAACTAAATAGTTAATCCCACAACTTTTGTGCAAGAGCCATATTTTTTGTTCATTTTTGCTCACCTTTTATTCCATTATCTCATCTTAAACACTTTTTGAGAAGTAAAAACTCCCTAGGCCCCTGTTTATGGGGGTTTAGAGAGTTTTTTTTCTTTTTTAAAAATGCGTAAGTTTTTTATTTTTTGTTTGTTTATAAATTTTTTTTAATTTTTTTTCATCTAATACTTCATAGTCTGTTCTAAAGCCAAATTTTTCATGTAATAAATCTGTTAAATCTGTTCTGATGTAGTTTGGGGAATAGATATATTGTTTATCTAATTTTAAGTCCATATTTTTAAGAGTATCTATAATTTCTCCAACAGTGTTAATGTCAATATAAAAATGCACAAAAAAGGGAAAATAAGCGTGTACAAAAAAGGGAATAAGATATGTCCAAA
>CALVQE010000062.1 GCA_944355355.1 uncultured Bacilli bacterium | reverse complement strand
TATGGTTCATACTATCGTATTTATTACGATAATTATTATATCAAAAAAACAACTGTAAAGTAAATTTACAATTGTTTAACACGGTTAATCTTTAAATGAATTTAATATTTGTTTTATTCCTTTGTATGGTAAGTAGGCACAGTCTTTGCGATGACCTTGTTTATAAATTTCTTCGAAGACGTTTGCTTCTTTGAGAAGTTCGTGGTCGTATTCTTGATGATCCAGCATCTTTTCAATGTTTGTTAAGTATTGTTTTGCTTCTTCTATGCTCTTACCAATAAGGTTATGAATCATGATTGAGGTGGATGATGTGGCAATGGCACATGCTTCACCATCAAAACACATGTCTTCAATGATTTTTGTTTCAGGGTTAAATTTTATATAAATATCAAGATTATCAATACAAGAGGCTATGCTTGTGTTTACTTTGGGATATTCTTCTTTGCGATAATGATGTTTTGGATGCATATAATGTTCTAGAATAATATCTCTTCTTTCTTTTTCTTCCATCATAGCATCTCCTTTAAAATTTTTTCTTTGTTTTCTAGCAGTTCTACTAAAGCATCAATATCGCTTTCAGTATTATAGAAATATAGGCTTACTCTTAAACTATTTTTTACGCCTACTTCATTCTTCAGAATTTTAGCACAGTGGTTACCAGCTCTGACGCATAGTTTATATTTGTTTAGATAGTAGGCTACGTCTTGACTAAAGATGTCATCTACATTGAAAGAAATGATGCCACTGTCGGATTCTATATTTAGTATATCTAAGTGAGGAATATGAATTAGTTTATTCATAGCGTATTTTCTTAGATTTCTTTCATATTCAGCAATTTTAGCCATACCAATTTTGTTCAAATACCGAATTGATGCCCCTAAGCCAATCACGCCGGCAATGTTTGGGGTTCCCGCTTCTAATCTTGTTGGTAGTTCACTGTAAATCATTTCAGATGGGGAATCAAAAGATTCATTCATTCCGCCACCTAGATTTTGGGGTTCCATCTCATTCAATAGTTCTTTTTTGCCATATAAAACGCCTATGCCAGTTGGACCACACATTTTGTGACCAGAAAAAACAAGAAAGTCCACATCTAAGTCTAAGACATCTGTTTTACGATGAGGAACACTTTGGGCACCATCCATAACAACAAAGATGTTATGCTCATGTGCAAAGGCTGTAATTTGTTTCATTGGTCTTTCATCACCTAAAACATTGGTAATTCCGGCTAAGGCAATGACTTTGGTGTTTGGAGTGATGGCTTTTTTTACGTTTTCTAAAGTAACATAGTGATTTTCATCTAAAGGAATGTAATTTACTTGAACGCCTATTTCATTTTGCAAACGAAACCAAGGCATGACATTCGAGGCATGTTCACTTGTGGTAATTAAGATTTCATCACCTGGTTCTAAGAATTTTTTAAAGAAACCTTCCGCGATCATATTTAATCCTTGGGTGGCACCGCTTGTGAAAACAATGCTTTCTTTTTCTTGGGCATTGATAAATTTACGAACTTCTTCACGAGAAGCTTCGTATTCCATGTCTACTTTATAAGATAAGTCATAATCACCACGATGTGCATTTACCGAGTAATTTTCATAATATTCTGTTATTTTATCAATGACACATTGAGGTTTTAAGGTTGTCGCCCCATTGTCTAAGTAAATATAATCTTGTTTTAATAAAGGAAAATCTTCTCTATTCATTGTTTACCTCCTCTCTTTTTTCTCACAGAGACCTCTGTGCTTGATATAGTATATTCCATATCAGAAACTCGTCTTATAACGTTTGTCCGAACAAATGCAAATAAATTTTCTATTCTTCCTTCTTGTTGCATAAAAAAACTTCCAGTTTTATTGTATCATGGAAGTTTCTATTTTAATAGTTTTTCTGAATTAAAGATGGCTCATTTAAGTAAATTTGTTCAATATCTAAGATTTTATTATAGTCTTCATTCGTTAAATTGCGTAAAATTTCATGGCCTTTGGTTCCTCCATTCATGAAGAAGCTTAGGCTGTCTATTTCTCTTCTTTGTAAAATACTCGGATAGAGTTTGCCACCAGAAATTGCTGGGGTTTCTAAGAATTTATAAAATAGTTTGATTATGTCTTGGGCTTTGAATTCTCGTTCAAAGACTTCTTTTAAAAAGGCAGATAAACGATTGGAATCATAGAAAGAAAAACCAAAGTGAGCTAGAAAAATGTTTTCGTCTAGGATATAGATATTGCTTTGATTAAGAATGCTAAAGAATGCTAAAAAGAATTCAGGAATGGTTGTAATACTTTTTCCTTTAGATTGAGTTTTTTCTTTAGGTTCTTGATGAACAATGGCTGGTTTATTTTTGATAACTGGTTGTTCTACTTCGGGAAGTTTTTCTTCTTCTTTTTGATTTTTTTGAAGTGCTTTTTCAATTTGACGATAGACATTGGTAAGATTTTCAACTATTTGGTATTTTTGAGGATCACTTTTTTGAGCTGCTTTTCTAGTTAACTGAGCAGCATGGTCATCCATAGTGATTTGATAGTTTTTTTCATCTATTGGTTTTAGATAGCCATATTGAATAATTTTAGGTAAATATATTTCAAAGGAAAGGGATATATCACCTAAGATATCTTTTAATCCTTCTACATTTTCATATTTTTTTAGAATAAGGCCTAAAAGATCTAATTTTAATGTTTCGATTTTATGATCGTATAAAATTGCCATTAGAATTGTTAAAGTGTTTTCTAGTTTTATGGTTTCTTTATCTATTGGCATGGGTACTCCTCCTAATTAAACTTATAAATTTTACGGGCTAATCTGTAGATAGGTACAGATAGAAATTTTGGGGCGCAGCTGGCACCCGACAAAGACAAGCGACAGGTTTTGTATAACTTGCGATTTTTCTTTTTTAAGTATTGCCAAAGTTCTTTTCTTTTTTCATCAGCTTCTTTGGTATGAGCAACTTGTAAAAGAATTGTTGTCACGGTCATCATAATGTCAATGTAATGAATTAAATATTTGGCACATCTTTTATTAGCTTCCCAATAATCATAAGGGTCAAAGAAATCAATCATTGTTTTGGTGACAAATATTTGTTGATCAATGCGACTAATCATTACAGATTCGTTTACGGATTGATCGGTTCTACCAATAAAATAACGGTAGAATGGAACGTTTAAATAATACATGGTTGTAATTTTAGGTAGTGGATAGTAGACGAAGATGTTGTCGACATAAAAAGTATGTTCAGGAAGTTTAATTTTGGTACTCTTTAAAAATTTAGTGTTGTAAATGACAGAATGCATTAGAAGATAGGCATCTTTTTTAAAGTGTCCAACACTTGCCCAGGTAAATACTTTGTTTTCAGGAAGTGTTTTTTTATAATTAATTTCTTTAGTACCATCTTCTCTTTCATATACATAGTTAACGACCATCATATCAACTAATTTGTTTTCTTTTTCTAAATCTTTGATTTTCTTTAAGACTTTTTTTAGAGATTCTTCATCTACCCAATCATCGGAATCAACCACTTTATAATAAAGTCCTGTAGCTAGTTCAAGTCCTTTATTTACACCTGAACCATGACCACCATTTTCTTTATGGACAGCTTTAATGATATCGGGATATTTCTTAGCATATTCATCAGCAATTTTACCGGTATTGTCTTTACTGCCGTCATTAATTAAAATGATTTCGACGTCATTACCTCCTTTTAAAAGGGTTTCTATACAGTGTTCCATGTAATTTTCTGAATTGTAGCATGGAACAGCAAAAGTAATATATTTCATAAGCACTCTCCTATTTTTAATTATAGTAGGAAATAATCGAATTGGCAAGGTTTTCTCCAATAGTTTCTATATTGTTCATAATCCAAAGGGCATCATTGTACTCATCATGATAAGCAATTTCAATTAAAGAGCCACAAGGGACAAATAAATCATTTGCTTCACCAAGTGATCCTCTAGCAAATTTAATTCCTCGATGATAGGTATAATTGTCGTTGCCATCATAAATACTCCAAAGATTTTCATAGATGTTTGAAGCTATGGAAAAGGCAAGAGATGTTTCATTGTCGACATAAATTTCAATTCCTCTGGCTGTATGATGGGATGAGGCATTCGAGTGAATAGCAAAGTGAAAATCGGCCTTTACATAGTTACTGGTTGCAGTCCAAGCATTAATGTCTGTAGCTGGGTTATTGCGGTAGACCACGAAGCCGGCTTCTTTTAGTTTGGTCTCAACAACGTCTGCCACACGGTTCATGATGGCCATTTCCGTTGTATAGCCGACACTAGAAACACCATAATTTTCATTTTGGTTGGATGGACTTAGGAAAATAACAGGCGTTTTTTCATTAATTTGAAAATCATATGTGTTAATACTTGAATCGTAACGGTTATTGCTCACGGCAAGGGTTTTGATGGTGATATTCTCATTAATAACGATTGGAAAAGTGTAAACATTACTTGAGGGGGTTGGATCGCTTCCATCAATGGTATAGTAAATTGTTGCCCCTTCTGTAGTAGTATTCAAAGTTATGGTTGTTCCTGCTTTAATGAAGGTTGGATTATGTGAAACATAGACGCCACTGGTTGTTTCTTTTTTACTTATATATATGTCTATAGAAGATGTCTCAGCGATTTCAGCATAATCTTCATACATAGCTTCTAAAGTAAGGGTATAGTTTTTTTGTTCTTGAAAAATAGATGCAGGGATAGTAATTTTATTTACTTCTGGATAGACTTCGATGCGATCATAAAGACCATCATTACTTGTCAAAGTAATATAAAAATGGTTGGCATTTGTTCCACCTGTGTATTCTAGGGTAATATCATTCCATCTAGTGCTAAAACCACTTATTGGACTTGTAATATTTACTTTGCCTACGATAGGTGTGTTTAAGTAGAAATTAAATGTGCTTGTGATACGATGTGAAGCATTTCGTAAGTAGGCAGTGATGCGCCCTGAATATCCTTCAACGACTTCATAAGGAATAGATACATCTACACCAGTAATTTCTGTTTCGTATAGTTTTTCTTTACCATAATAAAGTTCTATTTCATAAGACTCCTCATAGTTAAAGCCTAAAATATAAAGATTTAAGTCTCTTGTTCCCGATAATAAATGATCTCTTTCTTTTAATATTGTTGCATCTTTATATGTATATGTTAAGGTATTTGAACTTTCTTTTTCAACACCATTTTTATTTTTGGCAATTGCTTTAATTTGAAAGGTGTCGTTATATTCTCCACGAAAATCCGTCAAGGCAATATTTGTTGTTTCACTTTGATAAGTATATTGTTTTTCTTCGTCTTTCCAAATTTCCACAACATATTCAGTTGCATGATGGCTCTCAGTAAGATTTAAAACAAGATTTTCACCAACTTCAACAACTTCTTCAATAGAAAATTCACCTAGTTTTGGATCTAAAAAGCTCTGGTAGCCAATCCAAAAGCAAGCAAAATTGATCAATATTAAAATTACGACACCAATAACTATTAAGGTGCTTTTATATGGATATCGCATAACCCCTACTTCCTTTACTCTTTAGACATTATACTAAAAGATGAAAAAAAAAGATAGTCAAAATAATCCTAATTTTCATAAATCTTAATTTTCAAAGTAATTGCAACAAACACAAAATCTGTTGCAATAAGTTTGACACAAGTGTGTTGCAATAAG
>CALVQE010000061.1 GCA_944355355.1 uncultured Bacilli bacterium | reverse complement strand
ATCACCACTTTTATATTCTTGAATCAATGATATCATATTTTGACTATTTTGTTCAATAACCTTGCCGAACAGGTCTATTATTTTTTTAACTTTTTTATTAAAATGCTTTTTTTTGATGGACATTTTTAGATTTTAAAATTGTTATTTTTCATCATTTTCATCATTTTTTTCATTTCTTCAAATTGTTTTAGTAAACGGTTTACTTCTTCGACACTGCGACCTGAACCTTTGGCTATTCTTTGTTTACGTGTTGCTTTTAAAACTTCTGGATGTCTTCTTTCGTATGGAGTCATAGAAAGGATGATTGCTTCGACATGAGCCATTTGTTTAGGATCGATTTGAACTTCGTTTAAACCCATTTTACGAGCTTGAGGAAGCATTTTAATAATATTTTCTAGTGGTCCTAATTTTTTTATTTGTTTTAGATTCGTCAAAAAGTCTTCTAAATCATATTTACCACTCATCATTTTTTTAGTTTGATTTTTAGCTTCTTCTTCAGACATTATGTTCTCTACTTTTTCGGCAATACCCATAATGTCTCCCATATCTAGGATACGCTCAGCCATACGGATCGGATAGAAAGGAGATAAGCCATCTAGTTTTTCTGAGTCACCAACAAATTTAATTGGAACATTGGTTAAGTGTCTTACAGATAGAGCGACTCCACCTTTGGTATTTCCATCTAATTTAGTTAAGATACAACCCGTTAAATCTAAAGCCTCATTAAAGCCGGTTATAACATTTATGGCATCTTGCCCCATCATTGCATCAATGACTAAAAGGATTTCATGAGGATGTATTTCTGAGGCAATGTCTTTTAGTTCTTGCATAAGGTTTTCATCAATGTGCAAGCGACCAGCTGTATCGATAATGATGTAGTCGTTTTTGTCTTCTTTAGCTTTTTCTAAAGCATCTTTGACTATTTCAACAGGGTTTTTATGTCCTTCTTCAAAAACGGGAATGTTTAAGCTTTTGCCAATTTCTTTTAACTGATCAATTGCTGCTGGACGATAAATATCACAAGCAACTAGCAAAGGATGTTTGCTTTCCTTTTTCCGTAAGTAGTTGGCAAGTTTTCCAGCAGTTGTTGTTTTTCCTGAACCTTGCAACCCAACAAGCATTAAAATGGTTGGATTTTTTTTTGTTTCTAACTGGGCAACATCACCGCCTAGTAAAGACACGAGTTCATCTTTTACAATTTTAATAAATAATTCATCTGGTTTTAGGCTTTTACCTACTTCCATTCCTAAAGCTTTTTCTTTTACGTTAGCGACAAATTCTTTGACAACTTGATAGTTTACGTCTGCCTCTAGTAAAGCCATCCTAATTTCGCGCATGGCATCTCCTATATTTTCTTCTGTGATGGCGCCTAAACCTCTAATGTTTTTTATCGCATTCGTTAAACGATCGCCAAGATATTCAAACATGTTAATTCCTCTTTTCTAATTTAATAGTTCTTCTAGTTTCCCCTTTATTTCTTTATCTTTTATTTCTTCTATAACGGCTTGTAACTTTTTATTTTTACTTCTAATTTGCAAACATGATTCATATTTTTCTAGTTTTTGTTCAACCGTTTTGATGGTACTTCCGACGGCACTTCTTGTAATACTCAAGTTTTCGGCGATTTCACCCATGGACAGATTTTCTTCGTAATAATCCGAAAAGATGGCTTGTTCTTTTTCTGTTAATAATTCTTTATAAATATTAAACAAATCATTGTAATACAGAAATTTATCCATTATTCGATCATTCCTTTAAATAGGCCATAAATATAGGACTCAATATCAAACGGTTTTAAATCTTCCATTTTTTCTCCTAAGCCAATAAATTTTACGGGTATACCAACACTTTCTTTGATTGCAAGGACAATACCACCTTTGGCTGTACCATCTAGCTTTGTTAAAACGATACCCGTTATGTTTGTGATTTCTTTAAAGCTTTTCGCTTGTAAGATACCATTTTGACCAGTAGTCGCATCAATGACTAAAAGTGTTTCATGAGGTGCACCAGGAATAATTTTCTCAATGACTTTGTTAATTTTTTCTAATTCTTTCATTAGATTTACTTTGTTTTGTAAACGTCCGGCAGTGTCTATTAAAACGATATCTACTTGTTCTTGTTTTGCTTCTTCTAGGCCAGCATATATGACACCAGCAGGATCTTTGCTTTCTCCACCATGAAACAATGCTCCAGACTCTTGAGCCCAACTTTCTAGTTGCTCAACGGCACCAGCACGGAAAGTGTCGCCCGCAATCATCATTACTTTCTTTCCTTCTTTAATATATTTATGGGCAAGCTTCGCAATGGTTGTTGTTTTTCCTACGCCATTTACACCAACCATTAAAATAACAGTTGGACCAGATGGAGCCATATTAATTTTATCGGATAAGGATTCATTATTTACATAAATAATAAATAATTCGTCGACGATAACTTCTTGCAAATATTTGGTATCGGTAATATTTTCTTTTTTGACCCGGTCTCTTAGGCGATCTAAAAAGTTCATGACTGTATTTACACCGATATCCGCCATGATTAGAACTTGTTCTAGTTCTTCAAAATACTCTTCACTTACTTTGGTGTATTTTATACCTAATAAACTTAGCTTAGAGACAAATTCTGTTCTTGTTTTTTCTAATCCCTTTTCATAACTTTCTAAAGTTTCTTTTTCTTCTATTTTGGTTTCTTTTTTCGAAACAATATTTTTTAGTTTATCAAAAAAGCCCATTTTTCTTCCTCCTTCACTTTTCTATAAAATGTTTAAGGCTTATCTATAAGCACAGACATCATCTGTCATGTAACTTGTGAGTTCTGAATAAGTTCCATAGTTTTTACGGTAGACTAGGACGCTACCATTCGGATCACATAAGTCGTTGCGGTTTTCAAACAATCCTGAATTGATTAAATTGCTTATGGTTATTTTACGATAGCAATTGGCCTCTGTAGTGGATGGATTTGTTTCATCAAAAGAAGTTGAACATGGTCTTAAAGAATAGCTTTGATTTAAAATGTAAGTGATCGCTGTATCTTTAACAGATTTTATTTGATCTTGTAATAGTTCTTCTCTTGAGGAATTTATTGCATTCATTACGGAAACACCAGCAAAGGTCGCCAATATTGCTATTATGGCTATTACAGCAAGGATTTCAATTAAGGTAAAGCCCTTATTTTGTTTCATATAAAACCACCAGTATTAGTATATCATTAAAACTTTACAATTACAAACTTTTGCGTTATAATTTTTAAAGCGAAACAACTTTAATTTTTATTCTATTTGAAAGGAGAATTTAATGCAGAATAATAAGGATGTCACGTCCGTTGTTGCTTTAGGCGGGCTTGGCGAAGTTGGAAAAAATATGTATGTTGTTCGGCATCAGGATGAAATTATTGTTATTGATGCTGGTGTTATGTTTCCCGAAGATGATTTGATGGGTGTTGACTATGTTATTCAAGATTTTAGTTATTTAAAAGAAAATCAAGATAAAATTAAAGCTTTAATTATTACTCATGGTCATGAAGATCATATCGGAGGAATTTCTTTTTTACTTCAAAATGTTTCTATTCCTATCATTTATGCTCCAAGAATTGCAACGAGTTTAATCCGCAATAAGTTGGAGGATAATCATTTGAATTATCAAAATTTACAAGCTTATGATAAGGATACACATTTGAAATTTAAATATTTTGAAATTGAGTTCGTTACTACAACTCATTCCATTCCGGATAGTTTCGCTGTTGTAATAAGAACTCCTCAAGGTATTATTTTTGAAACAGGGGATTTTAAATTTGATTTGACACCGATTGGACCTATTGCAGATTTTCATAAAATTGCGCGTATTGGGGATGAAGGTGTTAAATTGTTGCTATCTGATAGTACGAATGCTTTGTCTGAAGGTTTTTCTAAATCTGAGTCTTGTGTAGACGAGACTTTAAATGATATTGTTTCTAAACATTATGGACGAGTTATTATCGCGACGTTTGCTTCGAATATTTACCGAATTAAGCATATTGTTGAGACTTGCAGAAAGTATAATCGACAAATTATGGTGTTTGGTCGTAGTATGAAAACAAGTATTGAAATTGCTTTAGAGAATGGTTTGATTCAGGATCGGAGTATTTTTATTGATGCGAATAAGGCTAAAAGTTTAAAACGAAACGAGATATGTATTTTATGTACAGGTAGTCAAGGTGAACCACTTGCTGCTTTATCACGTATTGCTAATGGAACGGATAAACAGATATCTTTACTTAATGATGATTTGGTTATCTTCTCATCTAAACCTATTCCTGGTAATGCAGCAAGTATTAATAAAGTTATTAATAAGCTTTACTTAAAGGGTGTTAAGGTATTTACTAATGAGGAATTTAGTGATATTCATACTTCTGGACATGGTAAACAAGAGGAACTTAAGTTAATGATGAGACTTGTTAAACCTGAATATTTTATGCCAATGCATGGAGAATATCGAATGCTAACTGCTCATAAGGAACTCGCTGTGGACTGTGGAATGCCTAGTGATCACGTTTTTATTTGTACAAATGGTGATGTGATTGAGTTAACAAATGATGGGGTAAGACGCGGAGAGAGAGTTACAGCAGGTGATGTTTATGTTGATGGTTCACGAATTGGTGATGTTGGCTCATCTATTATAAAAGAACGCAAGGTCATGAGTCATGATGGTATTTTAATGGCTATTGTTAATATTAATCCTTTGAAAAAACAATTACTTTTGAAACCAAATGTTACAACTAGAGGATTTATTATGGTTAATGAGAATGCAGATTTGATTGATAAGATCGAGAAAAAAGTTACATCGATTGTTCGGGAAAGTTTTGCTAAAGGTAATTATAGTTATACGGATTTAAAAGGACAGATTATTTTAGATTTGTCGCCTTATATTAGTGCTTTAACGGGAAGACATCCAATGATTTTACCTGTTATTATGGAAGTTAGACAAAGTGATTAAAAAAAGCTTGAGCAGGAATAGCAATTCTTGCTCAGTTTTTTCATGGAAAAAATATTAAATTTTGTAAAGTTTTTTCAGTTGAGTGAAAAAACTCTACTTTTCGACAAAAATAATATATATTTTTTTAGAGGTGAAAATGATGCTAGAACGTACAGAATATTTAGATTTTTTAAAGAAACTAAAAGATAAAAACATAATCAAGGTCGTTACTGGAATAAGAAGATGTGGAAAGTCAACGCTATTTGAAATTTATAAGAAATATTTACTAGAAAATGGAGTTGACAATAGCCAAATAATTAGTTTGAATTTTGAGAATCCAAAGGATATGATTTTTAATGATTGGAAAGAACTGTATACTTATTTAGAAGATAAATTATTATCTGATAAAATGAATTATATATTTTTAGATGAAATTCAAGTTGTACCAAATTTTGAAAAAGCAGTAAATAGACTTTTTATAAAGAAAAACGTTGATTTATATATAATTGGTTCTAATTCTTATATGTTGTCTGGCGAACTTGCAACTTATTTAACTGGTAGATATATGCAAGTTCATATGCTACCATTATCGTTCAAAGAATATTTAAGTTATTATGGCAATGATAATGAGCTCAAAAAATATGACACATACATACAAACTGGTGGTTTCCCATATTTGTTAAATTTAAATGAAGATAAGGAACTAATAAGAAATTATCTAGATGGAATATATAACACGGTTTTAATGAGGGACGTTATTTCAAGAAATAATAGGTTCTTGCATAAAAGTTGTGGGAATCTAAATAAATTATAGACAAAATAAAAACAACTTCCTATAATGGTTTTAAT
>CALVQE010000060.1 GCA_944355355.1 uncultured Bacilli bacterium | reverse complement strand
GTGTCCCCTTAGGGATTCGAACCCTAGACCCACTGATTAAGAGTCAGTTGCTCTACCAACTGAGCTAAGGAGACAATTTACTGACATGATTAATTATAGCACACTTTTTAAAAAATGGAAGTAGAAAAAGTGAATTTCTATAAAATCATGTCAATTTTTAGGAAGTAAGGGAGCGAATATCCACTATTCTTGTGGCTAAATCTTTATAAAAGCTTTCTTCATGAGATACTAATATAATTGTTCCTTCAAATTCTTTTAAAGCTTTTTTTAATACTTCTTTGGCTTCAACATCCAAATGATTTGTCGGTTCATCTAATATAAGCATATTACATGGAGTTAAAACTAGCATGCATAGTTTTACTTTAGCTTGCTCTCCCCCACTTAAAGTGCCTATTTCTTGGATCATATGTTCCTGTTTAATTGCTACACTTGCTAAAGAGGAACGAATTTGTTTTTGGTTTAACTTAGGGAAAGCTTCGGATAAGATATGTAGAGGTGTATCGTGAGGATTATCCCACTTTAATTCTTGTTCAAAATAGCCAATTTTCTCGACACTTTCACCAAAGTGGAATGTTCCGCCTCGTGAGGAAATTTGTTCCAAGAGGGTTTTTAATAATGTACTTTTACCAATCCCGTTAAATCCTGTAATTACTAGTTTATCTCCATTACGAACTTCAAAGCTTAATGGTGGCAATAATGTATAGTAATATCCCACCTCAAGACGTGTCACATCTAATAAGACTTGGCCCGTTGTCTGTAAATATGGAAAATGAAAATGAGGCTTCGGAAGAGTTGTTGGTTTAGATAACTTTTCCATTTTATTCAGTCTTTTTTCTCTACTTTTGGCCATATTGGCTGTTGAGGCACGAGCTTTGTTTTTAGCAATATAGTCTTCTAGCTTTTTTATTTCCTTTTGTTGGAATTCGTATTGTTTTATATATTCTTCACGGTTCGCTTCTTTTTGTTTTAAGAATTTTGAATATGGTCCTTTATATTTCTTGATTTGAGAAAATTCAATGTCACAAATGCAAGTTGTTACTTTTTCAAGAAAGTCATAATCATGCGACACGATAATAAAGGATGATGGCGCTGATTCTAAGTAGCTTGCTAACCAAGCGATATGTTCTTTATCTAGGAAATTCGTTGGTTCATCTAAGATGAGAACATCAGGTGAAGATAAGAGAAGTTTTACCAATATTACTTTAGCTCTACTTCCACCACTTAAGTTCTTTAGAATAGTATCCATTCCTAAAGCATTTACGCCTAACCCACTGGCGAACTTTTGGATTGTACTGTCAATTGCGTAAAAGTTTCGTTTTTCTAAAACATCTTGATAGTAGGCTACTTGTTTTAATAACGCATCTGTGCAATTTTCGGCCATTTGATTATATAAATCGCCCAATTTTGTTTCTATTTCATATAGATCTTGAAAGGCAGTACGCAAATAATCAAATATGCTTAAGTTTTGATCAATGACTGCATATTGATCTAGATGCCCGATAGTAATATTATTTTGCCATTTAATACTGCCTTTATCAGGTATGACTTCATTTAAAAGGATTTTTACTAGAGTACTTTTTCCGGTTCCATTTTGACCAACAATTCCCATATGCTCGCCTTTGTAGAATTCAAATGAAGCATCATTATATAAAATCTTATCTCCATAGGAATGAGATAAATGTTCTACTTCTAATAAAGCCATAGTTATTCTCCTTTCTTTGTTGTTAAATAAAGAAAGTTCTTTTATATCTCATGAACGCCAATAATTACCGGTTCTTGATCTAGACATTTCTTTATCTTTTCTGTTAAGTATTTTTTATGAATTGCTACGGAAGTTATTTTTTGTTCAAAATAATTATCGTTCATAACAATAAATTGTTTAAAATCTTTTTCTGCTCCCCAAGTATTTTCTACTTTCCAACGAACTGGTTTTTCATCAACAAGGTGAACACCTACAAAAGACATCGCATGGCTGGAAGGAAGTTCCCAAACGGCGTATTGTGTTTTACGATCCATTCCTTTCATGTTTAGTAATGCTTCATAATTGTAGTTACGTATATCTAAAACCCATTCTTTACGATTCCACATTTTATTTGTTGGACACGTAAACCATACTGGTATATTATCTTGGAGTTGTTTAATGGTCACTTGTTTTAATTCTTCCATAGGAACATTGATATACTGACGGGCATTTTCGGCGGCCCCAAATACTCTGTCATCTTGATATTTTTGATAATATTTCTTTTTTTCATGTTCGATACTTTTTAATAAGACAAAATCGTTGACATCTAAAGTTAAGTATTTTTCTTTAAAACTTATCGGAGTCATATTTTCAATACGAATAATATTTTTGTCTTTATCTTTGTATTCTAACGTAAACTTTTGGGTTGGTTCACCTAGTACTTTGCACAAAATTTCATATACTTCAGCAAGCAGTTTGACTTTTATTTTTCTTAGCTCCGTTAAAGATTTCTTTTGTTTGCGAAGTTCGATAATGGTATAAGCATCATACTTTAATTTTTCTTGTAAAATTGTGTTTAATCTTCCTGATGAGATGCTGTCATGCGATTCTGGCATAATATTACTTGGAACTAAACCATATTTTTCCACAAGATTGGCAAAATCGGTATACCAACCACCTTCGCTACACATAAAATAATATTCTTGATTTAAATAATCATAGTCTAGATTTTCGACAGTGAAAAAATTTTCATATGCATGATTAAATTTTTCTAAACGATCGTAAAAAGTTAAATAGACATTAGATAAACTTACATCTTTAATGTCTACATTCATGTTTTTAGCAATGTTTCCACGGATCATATTTGTCCCAGCGAAACACCAGCAACGACCACTCTGTTTTTGGTCTTGGACACTTCCCAGATCTGTTTCAACATTAAATAAATTTTGGTTTTCTAATAGTGTTTCTCGGTTAAAACAAACATCATCAATACCAACACGTGTGATAGCATTTTCAATCAGTTTGTTTTTAGAATCTTGATGATATTGTTCTTTAAAAATTTTTAATTCTGTTTCGGTTATTTCTTTTTTCATTGACTCATTCCTCCATAAGTATTATAGCACATTCTTAGTCAATTTTCTTACTGGTCCTTGTAGATACATTTCTTCAACAGTTTGTCTTTTCACATTACCTAAAGCATATTGATCCATCAAGTCATAAGATTGATTCCCGTCATTTATAACATTACCATTTGCTGCCAAATATTGATAAGCAAGGATTAAATATTTAGATTCTTGATCCTCTTTCACCTTATAATTCTTTTGATAATTCGTTAAATCTTCTAAATTTGGTTCTTGTATACTTAATTTATTTTGAACAGCTCTTCCATAAGGAAGCAAATGACTTTGTGGTGTAATAGTTTTTTCAACTGGCACAAAATAAGGTAAGTTTTGTAATTGTTTTAAAACTTCGGGATTAGCTTCTTTATGAAACTGATCTTGAGAGACTATCAGTAAACCAGTAGAGCGTCTTTTGTGATTGCTTATTGCTTGGATGTAATCCTGCAATTTATTTAAACCATTAACCATGTCTTTATTATAAGAAAGTCCATTAATTCCCAAAATAAACATTTCTACAGGAATATTTTTAGTAATTAAGCTGTCAACAACATATTCAAGCATTTGTCCATTTAAAGTAGGTTCACCTCCAGAAAACAATAATGTCCCAATATGATTAATAGTATTATTTTGGAAAAAGCAATCAACAACTTCTTTAGTTAAATCAATATCTTGGGCGTCACCACGACAACAATGAGCGCATTCTTGATTACATCTTCTAGTTAATTCAATTTGTAAACGATGATAATACAGTTTCATGTTTTCCCTCCTGTTGTTGATATATTATAGCACCAGACTTTAATGAATTCAAAATATATCAATTCAATTAGTAATAAATTTACATAAGAAACAAAAAAGAATTTCAAATTATTTTTGACAGAACAAAAAGGAATTCATAGAAAATAAATTTTCTATTCAGACTGTTGACAAAGGAAGTCTATTGTGATTTCTTGTCAACAGTCATCTTTTTTTTATAATATTTTGGCTTTTTGGAGTATTTTAAAGCCATTTTTTTTAGGTTATAAGAGGCAAATATCATATAAGAATTATCTTGATTTTTTTGAATGCCTTTAAATCTTGTAAATCTTAATGTATGATGTTCCTTACACTCTCCAAAACATCTTTCAATTGTTTCTTTTCGTAATGGGTAATTTTCTTTCCAATTTTGGGTGTATCTATTTTCTCGAGTGATTTCTTTGTATTCTTCCCATACATGGCGAGTTATTACTTTTTGATGTGTTTTACTTTGAGTACAACGATGTAAGTCTGGACACTTTTCACAAATTTTACCTTCAGATTTATAATGTTTGTATCCTTGCTTGTCGGTAGTATTATAAGTAAGAATATGATTATTTGGACAAATATAACAATCAAAGTACTCATCATATACATAATCATATTTTTTAAAAAAACCTTTTTTTGTTCTTGGTCTGACATAAGGCATAAGCGGAATCCATTCCGATTTAATAATATCTCGACAAATTGCAGGAATAAAATAAGCAGCATCTAGAACTAAATTTTTAATTCCCTTATTTGAATGTTCTAATTTTAAGCTGTTTACTACAGGAAAAAAAGAAACACTATCATGTACGTTACCAGGCATAACACTGGTATGAACCACAAAACCATTTTTTTCTACTGCAACATGATGAGAATAGGCAAACATTTTTTCTTTTTCTCCTTTATGATAATACCCACTTTCTGGATCTGTTTTACTTTCTTTTATTTGCTTGGTGATAGCAACTTTTTTGCTTTCTCCTGTTTTTTCATCATACACTAGTTCTTCTTTGATTATAGAAGAAAACTCCTTTTGTCCTTTGCTTTTTCTAACAGTATTAATTTCCTCTAATAATTCCTCTTCAAAACTTTTTGCGATTAATTCTACTTTAGTATTAATATGTTTATTTTTATTGGCATTTGCTTTTTGATGTGTGCTATCTATATAAATACTTTCATAATCAAGTAATCCATATTTTTCTGCTTGTTTTAAAATTTTTACAAATATTTTATAAAAGATATCGTCCTTTTGGTATTTTCTTCGATAGTTTTGACTAAATGTGGAAAAATTAGGAATAGTTTCATCCATTTCCAAATGTAAAAACCAACGATATGCCACATTAACTTGGCATTCTTCTGCAGTTTTTCTCATAGAATGAATGTCAAATATTATATTAATAAATGCCATCTTAAATAATATCACCGGTGGTATGCTAGGAGCTCCTATAGAACTATATAAATGCTTTACTTCTTCTTCAATAAAACGGAAGTCTATACAGTTTTCTAATTTTCTCACCAAATGATTTTGTGGGACTAATTCCTCTAATGTTTTATTTATAATTTTATTTTTTCTTTTTCCAATTCTTGACATTACCATTATTCATCCCGACCTTAAAAACAGTATAGCATAATCTCAAAAAAAAGAGAGACTTAATGTCATTTTAAGGTCGGAATGACGTCTCTCGTTAGTTAGTATATCATTTTTATAGCTTAAAAAAAAGACTGTTTTTTGAAAATCACAATAGTCTTCCTTTGTCAACAGTCTGCATAGAAAATAAATTTTCTATTCTTCCTTTGGAGTACCTCACGGTACCCCTTTTCTCTTTTTACAGAGACCATATTTCCGAGGGTCGCCCCCGTACTTTTTCATTTAATTGTTATACTAGACTTAATTCTCTTAATCCTTCTTCTAAAATGTTTCTACTAGCATTGTAATCCCTTTCTAGTTGAATCCCACATACAGGACATTC
>CALVQE010000059.1 GCA_944355355.1 uncultured Bacilli bacterium | reverse complement strand
TAAGTTCCTGTTCGTTGGCCCACGATTTTGTTTCACACTTCCTTTAGCCCCAACCTCACGATTGATGCGTTGTGTTTTCCTAACACTTCGTCGATACCTACGCGTGTAGTGGACTTTCACCACCTAGCAATATGCCATGCACGGCACACTCTGCAGAAAAGCTCTAGAGATCTAGAACTTTTCTTTAAATTATTTTTCTTCGTAATTTGCTTCTTCAACACCATCTTCTTTAGAAGAAGAACTCTCTTCACTAGAAGACTCAGTATTTTGGTTTTGTTTTGCAGCTTCTTCGTAAACCTTAGTAGCTAACTTCATAACAACTTCATTTAAGCTTTCTGTTTTCTTTTTGATATCTTCTGTATCATTCTTTTCCATCGCATCTTTCAGATCTTTAATTTTGCTTTCCGTTTCTTCTTTATCTTTAGCATCTACTTTATCACCAAGATCTTTTAAAGCCTTTTCAGCTTGGAAAATCAATGAATCTGCATCATTCTTAACATTAGCTTCTTCCTTACGTCTTTCATCAGCCTCTTTATTTGCTTCAGCTTCCTTCATCATCTTGTCAATCTCAGCATCTGTTAAATTCGTACTAGAAGTAATAGTAATAGATTGTTCTTTATTTGTTCCTAAATCCTTAGCAGTTACATTAACAATACCATTGGCATCAATATCAAACTTAACTTCAATTTGCGGAACACCTCTTGGTGCTGGTGGAATATTGGTAAGTTGGAAGTTTCCTAAAGTTTTATTATCTTGAGCCATTGGTCTTTCACCTTGTAAAACATGAATATCTACAGCAGGTTGATTATCAGCAGCTGTACTAAAGACTTGACTCTTACTTGTTGGAATTGTTGTATTTCTTGGAATTAATACAGTCATCACACCACCTAATGTTTCAAGTCCTAATGACAATGGCGTAACATCAAGTAAAACCAAATCATCAACTTCACCAGTTAAGACACCACCTTGAATAGCTGCACCCATTGCTACAACTTCATCTGGATTTACACCTTTATGAGGTTCACGTCCCAATTCTTTTTTTACCAATTCTTGAATATATGGAATTCTTGTTGAACCACCAACCAAAATAACCTCATCAATATCTTTATTAGATAACTTAGCATCACTTAAAGCCTTTTTAACTGGATCTAGAGTAGAATCAAACAAATCACGGCATAAATCTTCAAATTTTGCCTTAGAAAGCTCAATATCCATATGAACTGGTCCATCACTATTTTGTGAAATAAATGGTAAATTAATTTGCGTCGTACTCATACCAGACAAATCTTTCTTAGCTTTCTCTGCAGCATCCTTAATTCTTTGCATAGCCATAGCATCTTTAGATAAATCAACACCATTTTCTTTCTTAAACGTATCTACCAAATAATCCATAATACGTTTATCAAAGTCATCGCCACCTAAATGGTTATTACCAGCAGTTGATTTAACCTCAAAAACACCGTCACCTAATTCAAGAATAGATACATCGAAAGTACCACCACCAAGGTCATACACTAAAATAGTCTGCGTTTTTTCTTGCTTATCTAACCCATAAGCTAAAGCTGCAGCCGTTGGTTCATTAATAATACGTTTAACATCTAAACCAGCAATCTTACCAGCATCCTTCGTTGCTTGTCTTTGAGCGTCGTTAAAATATGCAGGAACTGTAATAACAGCCTCAGTAACCTTCTCTCCTAAATAACTTTCAGCATCCGTTCTTAACTTAGACAAAATCTTAGCTGAAATTTCTTGTGGAGTCCAATCCTTACCATCAGCATTAACCTTTTCATTCGTTCCCATTAATCTTTTAATAGAAGCAATAGTATTTTTAGGATTCGTTACCGCTTGACGTTTTGCCCTATCTCCAACCAATACCTCTCCTTTATTTGTAAAAGCTACAACAGATGGAGTCGTTCTTCCACCTTCATCGTTTGGAATAACAACTGGACTACCACCTTCCAAAACAGATACACAACTATTTGTTGTACCTAAATCGATTCCTATTATTTTACTCATATATATCATCCTTTCCAATTTATTTTACGAGTTGTTTTCGATTTTCTAATTCTAACACCCATTGATATAAAGCTACTCGAGCCTTAAAGAGTTGAAGTTCTATCTCCATATCACTTCTTCTTGTTTTATAATCTTCTTTATAATAAGGATTATAAGAACGTAAAGTCATACCATCCTCATCCTTTTCTAGTTGAAAGCCTTTAGGAAGAAAAGGAAAATCATAAAATTCACTAAAAGAAATGTACACCGAATCACCTAATATCTTCTGTTTGAAATATACATGTTCCGATGTAACTTTAAGAATTCGAATAAAATCCCCTTGCTCTCTTAATAAAGGAAGTTGCTCTACAGAAGCCTCAAACACTTCTTCAGAATACCCCTTTCGATTACGACCTGCACAACTAGCATAAGTTCGGTATCCCTTTTTCCATAATAAAGATAAAGTCGCCGCTATATCCTTATCACAAACAAAATAATCTTCTAAATGATCAACAATCTCCCCTGTTTTCGTATGAACAAAAACACTAGTTTTATTCTTTTTCATTACTTAAAACTCTCAATCAAACACATAAAACTATTCTTGTTCATCCAAGGTTTCCGTCTCCACTTTGTTAACTTTAACCATAGCTGGGCGAATAACCTTGTCTTTATACATATATCCCTTTTGTAAAACATCTAAAACGATATTATCATCAAATTCATCCGTACTTTCAACAAGCACAGCATTCATACTAGCCTCATCAAAAGGTTCATGTAAACACTTAATTTCTTCAATCCCACAGTTATTTAAAACATCAACCATATTTCCATAGATCATTTTAAACCCACTTAAGAACTTACTAACCTCATCTGTAAGATCATTGTCATCCATTTTAATTGCATGTTCCATATTATCTAAAATAGGTAACATTTTCAAGATAATATCTTCCCCATCGTATTTAGCCAATCTAGCTTTTTCTTCATCAAATCGTCTTCTCATATTCTGCATCTCAGCCGATAATCGCAAAATCTTTTCGTCTTTAAGCTTAGATTCTTCATTAAGACGTTCCAATTCCTTAGAAAACTTATTATCTTTCTCTTTCTTCTTTTTAGGCATTTCTTTTTTTACCTCTTCTACCGTCTCGGTAATATTTGCCTCTTCCTTACTCATCACTATCCTCCTTATTTAACTCCTTATTAATAAAGGTAAGCAGACCAACAACTCGGTCATATTCCATTCGCTTTGGCCCAATAATTGCAATAGTTCCTTCTTCACCATTTTTCTTATATGTCGTCTTAATAACAGTCACATTTGGATCAAATTCACTATCCTTACCAATATAAATGTTTACCCCGTCATTATCCTTTGTTGAATCTATCTTTTCAATAAAACTACGATCCTCAAACTTATTCAAAATATTTCGGATCTTATCTACATCATTGTATTCTGGTTCTTGTAGTAAATAATTTTTACCACTTACATGAATTGTCTCATCTCTTTTTGATGCAAAATCTTGAAAAGTTTTAGAAAAAATAGAAAAAATAGTCTCATATTGTTCAATCTTTTGAGCAATAATTGGTTTAATTTCATACTCTAAACGAGTCGAAACCTCATTAATTGGAGTTCCAATAAGCATTTTATTGATGATTTCACATGTTTTAACCACTTCATTAATATTAATATTCTTGGACAACGTAAATTGCTTATTCTGAACAATCCCTTGATCCGTACAAACTAAAGCAACTATATTGCCATTTTGTAAAGGAATAATATTTACTTGTTGTAAAGCATTTTCCAAACTATTCTTTCCCAAAACAATACTAGTATAACTTGTCATCTCACTTATAATCTCAACACAAGCTTCAATCGCGTCAGATAAAGCTAGATCATGATTTCGAAAAATAGTTTGCAACTTTCCAGCATCACTTACCGACAACTCCTTAGGCTTCATTAAATTCGTTACATAATACTTATAACCAGCCTCAGATGGAATACGCCCCGAAGAAATATGATTTTTTTCTAACAATCCCAAATCTTCTAGATGAGCCATCTCATTTCGAATGGTCGCAGAAGAACACTTCAATTTCTTACATAAAGATTTACTTCCAACAGGCTTAGCCGTCTTAATATAAGACTCAACAATTTCCTTCAGAAGTTTACTCTGTCGTTCTGTCATATTAATACTCCTTTAGCACTTAAATCACCTCAAATGCTATCCGTATTATAGTATGTTTTTTTAGCACTGTCAAGTACCAATTGCTAATCCCTTGCTAAAAAAAGAAAACTTTAGCAGCTTCTTTCTTGAATAAACTTTTCAATCTCTTCTCGATCATCAAAATGAACCTTTTCATGGCCTAAAATTTGATAGTCTTCATGGCCTTTTCCTAAAATCAAAGCAATATCATTAGGTTTTAATAATTCCAAAGCTCTCTTAATCGCTTGATGGCGGTCTAAAATCACTTCATAATTTGTTTTATTAACCCCCTTTAAAATATCATCCATAATTTTTTGCTCATCTTCAGTACGAGGATTATCATCCGTAAAAATAACATAATCACTTTTTTCTGTCGCAATACGTCCCATAATAGGTCGCTTTAAAGGATCACGATCTCCTCCACAACCAACAACCGTAATAATTTTACCCTCAGCCAATTCCAAATAACAATCAATAACTTTCTCAACCGCATCAGGTGTATGCGCATAATCAACTACAGCAAAACTATCAAAAACCTTAACCGTCTCGCATCGTCCTTTAGGTGGATAAACATCTTTAACTTGAGTTAAAATAGTATCAAGTTCAAAACCATAACTATGAACAATAGCAATCGCAAATAGCATATTATAAATATTAAACTTACCTGTCAAATGATAACTAAATGTGTATTCGTTATTTTCAATTTTTACTTTTAATGTCGTCTCAGCAGGAGTAAAATGATACTCTAAAATACGATAATCCTTTCCATTAAAACCAATTTCCTTTATTAAAGAAAAACGTTCTTCAAAAGCCTGGCTGTGCTCATCATCGTCATTAACAATAAAAGTCCCATCTTCTTTCATATAATTAAGAAGTTTAACCTTAGCTTGTAAATACTCCTCCATTGTCTTATGAAAATCCAAATGATCTTCAGTTAAATTAGTAAATCCCCCAATCTCAAACTGAAGTCCAGCTATACGCTCATAATAAATAGCATGAGAACTAACCTCCATAACAATTGTCGTACAGCCTTTATCTAAAGCGTTTAAAAACAACTCATAAAGCCGTAAAATATCTGGTGTTGTATTAGATAACTCGATCTCTTCATCTTCATAATAAAAACCAATTGTTCCCATATAAGCCACTTTAACACCAAGCTTTTTCAACAACTGATAAGTTAAATAACACGTAGTCGTCTTCCCATTTGTCCCTGTTATTCCAATTAATCGCAATGAACTTAGTTTCTCTTGATATTCGCAAACTAAATGTTCCTTTAAATATTTTTCCGTATCTTCTACATGAATTGTTTCCACATCATATTCTTTTTGATTTTGAACTACTACAGCCACAGCCCCATTTTTAATAGCCGACGCAACAAAATCATGTCCATCTACAGTATGACCTTTAATAGCCACAAAAATTTGCCCTGGTTTCACCCTTCGTGAATCCGTTTCATACTTTAACATAATCATCCCTCCATCTAATTCATTATATGAACTTTTCTAAGCACATTGTATCAAATTACAAAAACAAAGTCTATGCTCATAGAAACATTTTAAATCTATCAAACTTAAAGGAACAAAAAGGAATTCATAGAAAATAAATTTTCTATTCTTCCTTTGGAGTACCTCACGGTACTCCTTTTCTCTTTTT
>CALVQE010000058.1 GCA_944355355.1 uncultured Bacilli bacterium | reverse complement strand
GAAATGATTCATGCATAAAAATAGATAGAATTTTATCATTCTACCTAATTTTTGTCATGCTCTATCTGAACTGTAACCTAGTATAACAATTAAATGAAAAATACGGGGGCGACCCTCGGAAATATGGTCTCTGTAAAAAGAGAAAAGGGGTACCGTGAGGTGCTCCAAAGGAAGAATAGAAAATTTATTTTCTATGAATTCCTTTTTGTTCTTTCCAGTCTGTTATTTTTTCTAGTCTTTCTTTGAAACGTATTTCTTTGCCTTCGGAAGTTGGGATATAGTAAGTGTTATTTTTTAAGGATTCTGGTAGGCAGTTCATTGTTGTTAAGTGCTCTTTATAGTCATGGGCATATTGATATCCTTCTCCATAGTGTAGTTCTTTCATGAGTTTTGTTGGTGCGTTTCTTAGATGTAATGGGACAGGTTCAGCAATTTGTTCTAAAGCGTCTTTTTTTGCTTTTTCATATGCTGTGTATAATGCATTTGACTTTGGAGCAATTGAGAAATAGGTTACGATTTGGGTTAAATTGACAGAGCATTCTGGCATTCCAATGAAGTGACAAGCTTGGTAACAAGATACGGCTAGATTAAGAGCAGAAGGATCAGCTAGTCCGATGTCTTCGCTGGCAAAACGAATAAGTCTTCGGGCTATGTATAGTGGATCTTCACCGCCTTCTAGCATGCGAGCTAACCAGTATATTGCTGCTTGAGGATCACTATTGCGCATAGATTTATGTAAAGCAGAAATGAGATTGTAATGCTCTTCACCATTTTTGTCATAAAGTAAAGAATTTTTATTTAAACATTGTTTGACAATTTGTTTTGTTATATTAATTTGGTTGTTTTCTTTGGGACTGTTTAGAACAATCATTTCTAACATATTTAGTGCTGTTCTGCCATCTCCGTTAGCATAGGTAGCGATTGTTTGGAGAAGTTCGTTTTTTATATGAATAGTTTCTTTACCAAAGCCTCTTTGATCTTTTAAGACGTGGTTAAGGATTGTTATGATGTCTTCTTTTGATAAGGGTTGTAAGACAAATACTTTACATCTGGATAGTAAGGCTGAATTGATTTCAAAGGAAGGGTTTTCTGTTGTTGCTCCAATAAGAATGATGCTTCCTTTTTCAACGAATGGTAAGAATGCATCTTGTTGGGCTTTATTGAATCTATGGATTTCATCGACAAATAGAATCGTTTTTTGACCATTTAGTCTAGATTCTTCTGCTTGTTCCATTACTTTACGGATGTCTTTTATTCCGCTTGTAACAGCACTGAAATTTATAAATTCTGCTTTTGTTTGAATGGCAATAATTTGGGCTAGAGTTGTTTTTCCAATACCAGGAGGTCCCCAGAATATCATTGAGGGAATTTGATCTTGAATGATGAGGTTTTTTAGAAGTTTTCCTTCGCCTAAAAGGTGTTCTTGACCGACAAATTCATCTAAGTTTCTTGGACGGACGCGGTTGGCTAAAGGGATATTATTGTTTTCAAATAGAGAGGTTTGTTGCATAAAATCACGTTCTTTCTTGAAAATATTATACTATAATCTTGTTAAATGCATTTATTTTTCTTTTAAAATACGTTATAATTTAGGTATGAAAATGGTGATGCTATGGCGTTTATTGAAGTGAAAAAGTTATGTAAGATTTATCAGATGGGTGAAGTTACGATTAAGGCTATTGAAAATGTTTCTTTTTCCATTGATGAAGGGGAGCTTGTCGTTATTTTAGGTCCTAGTGGTGCTGGAAAGACAACAGTTTTGAATATTTTAGGTGGTATGGATACTCCTACAAGTGGTAATGTTATTATTGATGGTAAGGATATTTCTAAGTTTAATCGTAAGGCTTTAACGGATTATCGACGTTATGATATTGGGTTTGTTTTTCAATTTTATAATTTGGTTGGTAATTTGACGGCTTTAGAAAATGTTAGTTTAGCAAGTCAAATCTGTAAACATCCTAAGGATAGTTTAGAAACTTTGAAACAGGTTGGTCTTGGTGATCGCAGTGGACATTTTCCAGCTCAGCTTTCTGGTGGTGAACAACAACGTGTTAGTATTGCAAGGGCTTTAGCTAAGAATCCTAAGTTATTACTTTGTGATGAGCCGACTGGGGCACTGGATTCGAAAACTGGCCGGATGATTTTGGAGCTTTTGCAAGATACTTGTCATAAAGAACATATGACGACGATTATTATTACTCATAATGCGGTAATTAGTGAAATGGCTGATAAGGTTATTAAGATTAAGAATGGACAAGTGGCCGACATTCTTATTCAAGATAATCCTAAACTTGTTAAGGATATTGATTGGTAATGTTATTATTTAAAAATAGTTTTATTAAGATTCGTAAATCTTTAGGCCGCTTTTTTTCGTTAATTTTTATTGTTGCGCTTGGAAGTGCTTTCTTTGCGGGAGTTCGTGAGACTTCTTCAGACATGATAAGGACGACTGATGCTTATTATGATGAGTATGCATTGATGGACTTTCGGATTGTTAGTACTATGGGGTTAACGGAAGATGATGTTGCGTCTTTACAAGATCTTTCTAATGTGGATAAAGTTGTTCCGGGTTATTCTTTTGAAACGGTTGTAGGTGGAGATGCGACAAAGATTTATGGGTATTTGGAAGATATGAATCGTGTGTCGCTTGTGGAAGGCCGATATTTAGAGAATGAAAATGAGATTTTGGTTGAACGAGATACATATAATTTAGGAGATACGATTACTTTAGAGGCTGATGCTTTGGATTTTGTCAAAGGAACAACTTATACGGTTGTGGGCATTGTGGATAGTCCGATGTATATTTATGAGAATAAGGGAATTTCCACTGTTAGTGATGGAAAACTTGACACTTTTATGTATATTTTACCTTCTAATTTTACACTAGAATATTATACCGAAGTGTATTTGACTGCTAAAGATAGTATTTCAAAGACAGCTTATGAAGACGATTATAAAGAGACTATTTCTTATTTAAATGATGAGTTAGTGGAATTAAAGCCTATAAGAGAGACGGCTCGTTATGAGGAAATTTTGGCAGAAGCAATGCAGAAAATTTATGATGCAGAGGCAGAGTTAAATCAGCAGAAAGCAGAGAATGATCAGAAGTTTGCTGATGCTAAGAAAGAGTTAGATGATAGTCGAAGTACTTTGGATCAAGGATGGGCTGATTATAATAATGGTAAGGCTACTTTGGAAAGTACACGAGTTTCGATGGAGAATACGTTTGCTAAGACGAAGGCAGAGTTAGATGCTGGGGAGGCTGAGCTTATTTCTTCTTTGACGGCTTATGGTATAACTTTAGATCAAGTTGCAGGTATGATTGATACTTTAAATACACAGATTGCTTCTTTGGAGGCAATACTCGAAACATTGGATCCTGAAAGTGAGGAGTATAAGACTTATCAAGCTCAATTGTCTACTTTACAAGCCTCTTTACAGGGTTTACAGGAAATTGAAACTGCACGAGTTACTATTGAAAATGGACGAAGTGAGCTTGCTCGTGGACAAGAAGCGTGGCAGACACAATATAATACTTCTTTAGCTTCTTTAAATGCTGCTTATCAAGAACTTTTAAGTGGAGAGGCTTCACTTGAGTCTGGATGGGCTAGTTATGAGTCTAATTATGCAACGTATGTAGCGGAGATTAGTAAAGCAGAACAAGAAATAGCTGATGCTCGTGAGGAAGTTAAAAATTTAGAGAAACCAGTTTGGTATTTATTTGACCGGGAAGATAATCCTGGATATACCACTTTTATTGATTCTGCGACAAAGGTTGATTCCATTGCGGCAGTGTTTCCTATTTTCTTTATTTTAGTAGCTTTCTTAATGGGAATGAATACGATGACAAGGATGATTGAAGAAGAACGAGGCGAGATTGGTTTATTTATTTCTTTAGGTTATTCTAAAGCAAAAATTATTGTTAGTTATTTGTTTTATGTTTTCTTAGCAACAACGATCGGTCTTGTTTTAGGACTTACAATTGGGTATCTAATTGTTCCTATAGTTATTTACCGAGTTTATGTATCTATGTTTGTTTTGCCAGATCTACATCTTTATTTCAATGTAGGTATGAGTGCTATTATTGCTTTGGTTTGTTTTGGGGCTATGAGTTTGGTTACTTATATTACAGCAAATCGTAATTTTAAATATATGCCAGCTAATTTGTTACGGCCTGAGGCTCCAAAGATGGGCAAGAAAGTTTTTTTAGAACATATTCATTTTCTTTGGAAACGTTTGAATTTTACTTGGAAAGTTACAGTTAGAAATTTATTTCGCTATAAGAAAAGAATTGTTATGACTTTAATTGGTATATCAGGATGTACGGCTTTGTTATTAACGGGCTTTGGTATTCAGGATAGTATTGGTTCGCTTATGGATAAGCAGTTTGGCGAGATTGAGGCTTATGATGCTATTTTCTTTTTAGAAGAGGCGACGAGCGAGATAAGTCCTGAGGTTAAAGAAACGTTGAATGAGGTTCAGGCGTATGATTTTCTTAATATGGAGAGTTTTACTTTTAATGCAAATAATAAAAATATTGATATTTATTTGATGGCGTTTCAAGATGTGTCTATTGTTGATCAGTTTATTCATTTGAAAGATGAAAATGGTAATCTTTTATCTATTGATGATAATGGGGTTATATTATCTAGTAAGACGGCTGATATGCTAGGTGTAGGAATTGGAGATACTTTTGGGGTTCGTAATAGTGAAAATGAGTTGTTTATTTTGAAGGTATCGGCGATAAGTGAAAATTATGTTAATCATTATGCTTATATGAGTGATCGTTATTATGAACAGATTTTCGGAGAAAAGAGTTATAATGCAGTGATGACGGTTATGGATGATGCTAAAGTTAGTGAAGTCGGTAATCTGTTAATTGATTCAGGTTATTTTAGTAGTGTACAATATATTACGGATAGTATGAATATGTTTCAAGATATTATTCGAAGTATGAATGATATTGTCTTGTTGATTTTAGGTTTTTCTACTTTCTTAGCAATTACGGTTTTATATAATTTAACAACGATTAATATTAGTGAGAGAACTAGGGAAATTGCAACGTTAAAGGTTTTAGGATTCCATGATCGGGAAGTTTCTGGGTATGTTTATCGTGAGACGCTTGTTTTAACTATTTTTGGTATTCTAATTGGTATGGGATTAGGTGTCTTGTTAAATCAGTTTGTGATGACTGTTGCAGAAACTGATGAGATTTTATTTGTTAAAGATATTTATGGAATGAGTTATTTATATACTTTCCTTATTATGACTTTGTTTACGGTAGTTGTTCAATTTATTACGTATTTCATTTTAAAAAGAATTAATATGATTGATTCTTTAAAGTCAGTAGAATAGATTAGAACTAGCTAATTTTGACATCTTTTGTCGAATTGCTAGTTTTTTTTATTTTGATGATTATAATAGGTCTCGCTTTCTTCAGTTTGGGGGTGAGAAAAATGAATGTTAAGGAAGTACGTCAAGTGATTTCATTTGATACGATTCGCACGATATTTTCTTGTAATCTGCCTTATTTTAGTTTGCTTTTATCGAGAATAACAAGATTTCCTTTAGAAGGGCTACAAATGGGAGTTAGAGAAGATTCTTGGTTAGAAACAGCAATTAAAGATCCTACAAAAATTGTTTGTTGTTCTGTATCTTCTAAAGCGACGCTTCGTGAGTCTATTGAGGCAAAATGTCCAGCTACGATGTGGCTTTTAGAGTATAATAAACATCTTCCTAAAGGAATTAGAACGATGAATCTTTATTTTGGTCATTCAAATGATTCTTCAACAAATGAATTCGTTTCAAAGCAAGTAACAAAGGACGATGGAGGTTTTCATTATGATTTCGTTATTAATTTGGATTATTTATTTACAATTGAGCCGGAAGAATTTAATGATCCTAGCAGTATATATTATTTATTGCATCCGTTTGTTTGTTTTGATTTAGATGCTTTGGAAAAGAAATACGAAGATGATCCATTAATGCTTCATGTTGTTGGTTGTTTGAGAAAAATTAAAGAAACTTCTTATTCTGTGGAATATGATATAGAAGATTAAGTGTTAAAAAAACTATCCTTGGGGATGGTTTTTTTATACAATAGGAAAGTCATACATTTTCATTTTTAAGCAAAAGCAAGGAACAATAGTTCGTGCCATTAAA
>CALVQE010000057.1 GCA_944355355.1 uncultured Bacilli bacterium | reverse complement strand
GGGGCATTATACCCTTTTTTTATATAATTATTTAAAAACTTGTTTTTTATTTATGTATTTAGAATGCAATAGCATACCTTCTATTGCTATACCACTATCTATGCTATAATACTCTCAAGGTGATCTTTATGAACTTTACTATTGAAAAAACTAGAACAAACAAAGGAACTAGTCTTCTAGACTTTCCCGACTCTTATATAATCATCGACATAGAAACTACCGGATTAGATCCAATCTACGATGAAATCATCGAAATAACGGTCCTAAAAGTTAACCAAGATAAAATCGTTGATACTTTTACCACATTAATCAAACCAACAAAGCCTATTAACCCTTTTATCACCGAACTTACAGGCATAACCAATGACATGGTTGAAAACTCGCCATCCATAACCGATGTTCTTCCTGACTTTCTAACATTCATCAAAAACGAAACTCTAATTGGCCATAATATTAATTTTGATATCAATTTTCTATACGACAACTTCATCAAAACAGGACATGAAAAAGGACTGACCAACAACTTTGTAGATACCCTAAGACTAGGAAGAAAAACCCTAAAAAACTTAAAACACCATCGCTTAAAAGATCTTGCTGCTTACTATAATATAGACACCACTGGTGCCCATCGTAGTACCAAAGACTGTGAAATAACCTATCAAGTCTACCTTCATTTAAAGTCCCAAATAAAAAAAGAATACGGCTCACTAGAACAATTTTTAAGACAAAACCAACCTAAAACATTTACAGCAAGTAGTCTCACAACTACAAAAACAGAATTTAATACAGATAACCCTTTATATAATAAATACATTGCCATCACAGGCACCCTAACAAAATTCACCCGTAAAGAAGCAATGCAAATCATCTTAGACCTAGGTGGTCACTGCGAAGACAAAGTAACAGAAAAAACCAACTATCTCATACTAGGCAACAATGACTATAACCCTATTTTAAGAGGAAAAAAAAGTTCGAAACTTAAAAAAGCCGAACAATTAAAACTAAAAGGATACGATATCGAAATCCTATCTGAAAACATTTTCTATGATTTTATAAGTCAATCATGATGATACAACTTCATCATGTTTTTTTATTCCTTCATGCTCCATTATCCAATTTATATCCGCGATAGATTTATCAATATTAAAACGACCATTTCCAACAGGATAATAAACAGCATAAAATTTATAAACACGTCCACCAATTTCTCTCAAAAAACACTTTCTTCGCACTTCTGATACAGAAATTTTCTCTCCTAGCACAATAGAACTAACTTGATTACCAAATAAAATGATAACCTTAGGACAAACAAGTTGAAACTCCATCTTTAATAAATCTAAATACTTTAAATAAACATTATCAGATAAAGGTCTTGCATCCACCTGTGTACACTTACCTAAATTAGTAATAAAATAACGATGTTTTTTCACATTTTCATAAACCGAGTAAGCAAATCCTTCTGTCCACTCTTTCCCAGTCATTGACCTTATTTTAAGATAAATCTCATCATCAATTAAATGAAGTGCAGAAAATAAATCCCATACATTCTTTGTCCCAATCCAAGGAGCCTTAAGACCATACCAACTTTTTAAAGACGCAATATTTCTTCCTGTCGGATTCATAAAAACAAAACACAGCTTAGGATGATCTTCACACCCTCCAAAAGAGATTGCATCTAACTCTTTTGCCCCATATTTTTTTTGCATTTTATCATACTCATTCTTTAAAGAACTTAAAGAATATCCTTTTTCTTTAGGAAGATACATATGCGTTAAATCCACACCTTCCAATTCTAATAACTTTTGTTTTTTCTCCGCACCACCAGCATAACCAGTCAAATTACCATGACTTCCAACCACACGATGACACGGAATAAGAATTGAAATCGGATTATGACCTACAGCCTGACCCACAGCTTGAGCACTCATTTTATCCCTATGAAGTGACTTAGCAACCTTTCGAGCCAACTTTCCATAACTAATTGTCTCTCCATAAGGAATTTCCATTAATAACTCCCAAACTGTCTTTTGAAACACTGTCCCACCTGGTTTTAAAAGAGTTTTATCTAAAGAAGGAACATCACCCTTAAAATAAGCATCTAACCATTTCTCCACTTTCGTAAATACTTCTATCTTTGAAACCTCGCAACCATCCTTATACAAAGGTTGTCCTTCAATAGCTAAAACAGTTAAATAAACCCCATCACTTTCCAAATAAATTCTTCCTACCAACGAATCATAATAAGAACAATACATTACTTCGTAACCTTTATATGAAGTTCTTCTAACTGTCCCTCACTAACCGTATTTGGACAATCACTCATCAAATCCGTAGCACTAGCCGTCTTTGGAAAAGCAATCACATCTCGAATATTCTCAGTACCAGATAAAATCATAGATAGTCTCTCAAGCCCTAAAGCAAGCCCCCCATGAGGAGGAGTACCATACTGTAAAGCTTGAACAAAGAAACCAAACTTCTCCTCTATATCCTCCTTTGTAAGTTCCAAAGCCTCAAACATTTTTTCTTGAACCTTCGCATCATGAATACGAATAGAACCACCACCAGCTTCATAACCATTAATAACAATATCATAAGCCTTAGAATAACAATGTTCTTTATCCGTCAACAACTTATCCACATCCTCATCTTTAGGCGCGGTAAAAGGATGATGACAAGCCATAAAACGATGCTCTTCCTCACTATACTCAAAAGTAGGAAAATCAGTTACCCATAACAATTTGTAAACATCTGTCGAAATAAGTTGTAAATCACGTGCCACTTTACATCTCAAAGCACCTAAAATAGGCTTAATAACCTTAGGTAACCCTGAAAGTATAAAGACTACATCTCCCTTTTTCAAATTAAGAATCTTGACAATCTCTTCCTGTTCATCACTAGACATATTTTTAACAATACTTCCTGTCAACTCTTCATCATACTTCAAATAAATAAGGCCAGAAGCTCCTCTTTGCTTTACATACTCCGTACACTTATCAATTTCCTTACGGCTATAATATTCACATCCCTGAGGAACAACAATTGCATCAATATTTCCACCATTACTTAACACATCTTGCAAAAAACCAACACTTGTTTCTTTAAACACAGAAGCAATCTCCTGAATTTTTAAATCAAAACGCAAATCAGGTTTATCTGACCCATAATAACGCATTGCATCATCATACTTCATTCGCATCAAAGGAAGTGAAACATCGATACCTTTAACTTCCTTAAAAACATAAGCAATAAGCTCTTCAGTTAGACTCATCACATCATCCTCATCTACAAAGCTCATTTCCATATCCACTTGTGTAAACTCAGGTTGCCGATCAGCCCTTAAATCCTCATCGCGAAAACACTTAGCAATCTGAAAATATCTTTCCATTCCACCAACCATCAAAAGCTGTTTAAACAACTGAGGACTCTGTGGTAAAGCATAGAAAGTACCAGGATTTACACGACTAGGAACTAAGTAATCTCTTGCTCCCTCAGGAGTAGATTTACACAAAACAGGTGTTTCAATCTCTAAAAAATCTTTACTATCCAAAAATCTCCGAATAGCTCTTGTTATCCGATAACGAACCTCTAGTTTATCCTTTAAAACACTTCTTCTTAAATCCAAATAACGATATTTAAGACGTGTATCTTCCAAAGCCGTCGTCTCATTTGAAATTGCAAAAGGAACTTCCAATGAACTATTTAAAACCTCAAAATCCTGAACCTCAATCTCTACCTCACCAGTCTTTAACTCTGTATTTGCTTGTTCCCTTAAGACTACTTCACCAGTAACACATAAAACATATTCATTCTTAACATTCAAAGCCTTATCATAACAAGCATTATCTGGATGCAAAACAAGTTGAACAAGACCACTTCTATCCCTTAAATCAATAAAAAGTAATCCTCCCAAATCTCTTTTTCTTTGTACCCATCCATAAACCGTAACAACCTCTCCAACTTTATCCTTCGTTACATCCGTATTCCATATTTTCTTCATACACATCACCTTCCATATAAAAAAGACTCTATATCATAAGGACGACAACTTGCCGCGGTACCACCTTAATTCATAGAATCTATGCACTCTTTCCTTTAACGCTAGAAACGCGATTATTGTCAAACTTGGTGTCTTCATTTTCCATCTTTTCCTTGCTCTCACCTACCACAAAGTCTCTGTCAAAAAGAAATAAAAAACTACTCCTCCAACCAATAATATATATTATTATTATAAACTTTTTAATTTATTTGTCCAGTCCAAATTAACAATCAAGTCCCAACCATATATGGATTACCAGCACTTCCATCACCCAATTTTAGACTATCAGCCTTTAGATTTATAACGGGTCTTACACCGTACGAGCCATTCACGCTGTAGTAGCCCGCATAACCGTTCGAAAGGACGTCGCGAACATGCGCATAGCTGCCACTGAAGCCGCTAGGCGACATGGTCCAGTAATAGTTACCGGTATATAAATAATATCCAGAATTATTGCTACTATATCCTCCTGCTAAATAAACCTCATCAGTATTAACAAGTCCGATTGGATACGTTAAATCTCCATTTCCTGTGACTTCATCATCTACTGTAAATCGATCATTTTGATTTGGACATGTAAGTCGTATTCCATTACTAGAAGTATACCAGTGATATTGAGTATAACTTGTACCTGTACCTGTCCCACTATTGGAAGAATTAAACGAACGATCATTACAAAATAATGTGTCTGCAATATAAGCCTCATACTCTGTTCCTAATATGTGTTCCTCATACCATTCATCTACTTTTCCTTTAATAGTACTATTTGTTATGTTTGCATGCGTCTCTTCATATGTTGTTCCTGTTCTACTTATGGTATAGGCATTAGCTGTTGTAATAGTGTTTTCACTTTCTATATAATATAATGTCGTACATCCACTGTAACTTGTACTTGCACAAGTGTATTTTCCTAATTGACTGCCATTATATACACTTTGTGTTGCTCCGGTTAGACTAAATTGTCCCGTTGTTTTATCAAAAGTATAACTATCCGCATAATAGTAATTACTTGCTAATGTTCTTGGGCTTCGACTCGTTCCATGATTCTCTTCATATCCTCCTTCGACACTCATCCTAGTATAACTATATGTGTATGCCTGATATGAAATGAAACTCCCCGCAGCAAGCTACGGGGTATCTTTTCGTACGATGTTTCCGAACGACAGAAGTAATTGTCTATATTCCGCAACTTGTTTACCTTGGTTTTTCACATATTCTTTTATTACAGTTTCATTTTGATTTTTTCCCACAGTTGCCACAAAATACCCGTCGGTCCAGAACTCACCACCCCATAATTTTTTCTTAACCTGTGGGCATTCGACAAAAATTTGCCTTGCCGTAATACTTTTTATCGTTTTAACTATTTGAGTTGGTGAATAATTTGGAGTACTTTGAACCAAAAAATGCACATGATCATTATCAGCTCCAATCTCCAAAAACTTTATGTAATCATATCGTTTTTCTATCTCAAGGCAAATTTGTCGAAGATGTTCTTCTACATTTTCATCAAAAACAATCCGACGATATTTTGCTGGGCATACAATATGATAAACAAGATTGCTCACGTTATGTGACAAATATAGGTATTCACTGTAATCCATAGACATCGCCCTCACTCCGTATTATCATACTACGTTCGGCCTTACGCTGCAAGCAGCGGAGAAATGCCCTAGAATTCAAACATACACTGTATGTTTGAATTTATTATAGTCTTCTAAATTTATATCATTAATTATTTGTAATACCGTTCGATAAATAGTTATTTTTCCTGTGATTAACGTAAATTCAATTTTTCTTTTTCCGATATTTTTAAGTCTAATGCCTTTATTATTCCAGAAATCTTTTTTTTATTAATTAAATCTGCTTCATCAATATTTTTTAATAATAATTCTTCCGTATGTGCTAATAATTCATTTTTATAGCTTTCGATATTTTTAAGCATTAAATCTTCTATCGAAGAAATTGGCAGTTTATCCTGTTTAGCTAATTTTTTAAATTCGTTATCAAATTCATTTTTACCCTTCATACGTCTATACTCCTATACTAGCTAAGTATAGCATAAAATGTCATTTTACCCACAAAAATTTTGGTTCTTGCATAAAAGTTGTGGGAATCTAAATAAATTATAGACAAAATAAAAACAACTTCCTATAATGGTTTTAA
>CALVQE010000056.1 GCA_944355355.1 uncultured Bacilli bacterium | reverse complement strand
AAAAGAGAAAAGGAGTACCGTGAGGTACTCCAAAGGAAGAATAGAAAATTTATTTTCTATGAATTCCTTTTTGTTCTGGAACGATTTTTATTCTTTTTGCTACATTGATTAATAATTTTGTTGGAGAAGTATTAATGGTTGCTGGTTGGGTAATTGTATGGGAAGCGTTTTATGATATCTTTTTTGGTGGAATTAAAAGGAAAATGGAATATAAATTGCTCGATAAGTTAGCTAATAGTACTATTTGTTTTGAAGATGAGAAAAGTAGCTTGTGAGGCTATTTTTTTAGTGTATTTTTAAAGACATCTTGCTAAGGAAGTAGGGGGTATGATATTATTATGGTAGGTATAAATTGTTGAGGTGTGATTGCTGGTTATGAAAAAGGTTTTGGGTATAGTTGGATTAGTGGTTGTTGGTCTTTTGGGTATAGGTAGTACATATTTCTTCTTTGTTTTACGACCTATTCGAGTGACTGATGTTTCTTATGTTTTAGAAAGTAATACTATTGTGGCGACGATTTCTTTTGAACGAGATTTAAAGGGAACTTGTAGTACACAAAGTTATACGTCTTTAATACGTGATGGGAAGTGTTCTTTGACAGTTTTAAACGAGGATACACCGGTTATGATTGCAACTGATTTTAATCAAATCGAATATGTGTTAACTCCTAATATGAATGAAGTGTTATCTTTTACATTGAATCAGGATTTTGGTTATTTGGTCATTGGTGAGAAGTATACGTTAGAATATGATACTGAAGTTTTGGGGAGCCCTGAGGTTGTTCCAGTAGTAACTTCTTCTAATCCAGAAGTGGCTAGAGTGAATGGACTTGAAATTGAAGGAGTCAGTGATGGTGAAGCAAAAATTACCGTTCAAATTGATGATTTAACTCAAGAGTTTTCGGTTGTTGTGACTTCTTTGATTCATAAACCTGTTTTAGAAGAAAATAAAAGTTATGTACCATGTGGTGCTTATACACAAGAACAAAATGAGCTTTTGGATAAGTTATTACAATACCGGATTGAACAAGCTGGGTATAAAACAAGAGCTGGAGTTGTCGCGGCAGCGCGGTTTTTAACGCTTGAGTTTCCTTATAAATTGCCATACTTTTTTGAGAATGGTCGACTTAATAATAATACTGGGGGACGTTTTGTTGATGGAGAAGGTAGATATTATCATAAAGGGCTTTATTTACATGAGTATAAGTTTAATGAGTTAGATCCTAACTCTAATGGTTGGGGGCCAGCGACATGGGGATGTCCTTTGATGAATTGGCAAAATGAAGCAGGTTTTGTGCCTGGGGTTAAGTTTCCAAATGGAATGGATTGCAGTGGTTCTGTTTCTTGGGCAATGTACAATGCTGGATATGATCCAAAGGATACTGGAGCTGGGACAAATGTTTTATATCATGATGATTTAGGTGATATAGGAGAGCATATCCCACTTACAATGGAGCTTTTAAATAGTCATACTTTAAAAGCTGGGGATTATTTAGGAAGTAGTGGACATGCAGCTTTGATTGGTGGAATTACGGATGAGCACGTTTATGTTTTTGAGTCAACAACTTATTGGCATGGGCTTGTAATGCATGAGTATACTTATCAGGAACTTGCCGACACTCCTTATTTGACGTATGCCATTAAAATGGATGATTATTATGGTAGTGATGGTAATTATACGGCTTATTGGGAATAGTTTGTTACGGAATTGTAAGGTTTTTGTAAGTTAAAAAGCACGACAAAACCTTTTTTTTCGGCTAAAATGGAGGCATGAAAGGAAGATTTTTGTGAAAAATATTTTGAAAATTGATAAAATTGAAAAGTATTATGGTAGTAAGTCTAGTCTTACTAAAGCGATTGATAATATTTCTTTTGAAGTTGATGAAGGAGAATTTGTCGCGATTATGGGGGCTAGTGGTAGTGGTAAGACAACACTTTTAAATTGTATTTCAACGATTGATAAGGTGACAAGTGGTCATATTTATGTTGATGGAATGGATATTACAAAGTTAAAAGGAAATGATTTGAATAAGTTTCGACGTGAAAAGCTAGGTTTTATTTTTCAAGATTTTAATCTGTTAGATACTTTGACTGCGTATGAAAATATTGCACTTGCTTTGTCTATTCAGAATAAGTCTTATAAGGAAATAGAGGAAAGTATTCAAGATATTAGTGCAAAGCTTAATATTTCGGATGTGCTCGCCAAGTATCCTTATCAGATGAGTGGTGGGCAAAAGCAGAGGGTAGCTTCAGCTAGAGCTATTATTACAAAACCTAGTTTGGTACTTGCTGATGAGCCAACTGGGGCATTAGATTCTAAGTCTGCTAAGATGTTGCTTGAAAGTTTTCAGTATTTGAATGAACTCATGCAAACGACGATTTTGATGGTAACACATGATTCTTTTTCGGCTTCTTATGCTTCACGTGTTATCTTTATTAAAGATGGAAAGATATTTCATGAAATAAGAAAAGGGAATGCTAGTCGTAAAGAGTTTTTTGATAAGATTATAGATGTGGTAACTTTATTGGGAGGGGATTTGAATGAGGTTTCATAAACTTTCTTTAAAGAACATCCAAAAAAGTTTTAAAGATTATGCTATATATTTTTTTACTTTAATTTTAGGTGTTGCTATTTTTTATGTTTTTAATGCGATTGATAGTCAGACCGTTTTACTTAATACCCAGTCTTATGTTTATGAGCTTATTAAAATGATGACAAATATGCTTTCTGGTGTAAGTGTTTTTGTCTCAGTTATTTTAGGTTTTCTGATTATTTATGCTAGTCGCTTTTTAATTAAACGAAGGCATAAAGAATTTGGAATTTATATGTTGCTTGGAATGAGTAAACGGAAGATATCGATGATTCTCTTTTTTGAAACTTTGTTCATTGGTATTTTGTCTTTAGGTGTTGGGCTTATTCTCGGTGTTGTACTTTCACAATTTATGAGTATTTTAGTTGCTAATATGTTTGAAGCTGATATGACTAGTTTTACGTTTATTGTTTCAAAGAGTGCAATTATTAAAACGTTGATTTATTTTGGAATTATGTATTTCTTAGTCATGATTTTTAATACCATTAGTATTTCCAAGTGTAAATTGATTGATCTTTTACATAGTGAGAAGAAGAGTGAACAAGTTAAACTTAAGAATCCAATTCTCTGTACAATTCTATTTCTTATAGCTGTGGCTATGTTAAGTTATGCTTATTATTGTGTGACTATCGGGGCTAAAGACTTGTATTATGCTTATGAAATTTTTATTCCGATTGGACTTGGGTGTTTAGCAACGTTTTTGATTTTCTTTTCTTTATCTGGTCTATTACTGCGAATTTTTATGAGTATGAAGGGGCTTTATTATCGAGGACTTAATAGTTTCACTTTAAGACAGATTAGTAGTAAGGTGAATACAACGGTATTTTCGATGACGATTATTTGTTTAATGCTTTTTTTAACTATTTGTGTTTTCTCGGCATCTCTTTCTTTAAAAAATTCTTTAACGCAAAATTTAGAGGAACTTACACCAGTTGATATTTCTATTTCAAAACGAAGAAATTTTGATGAGAAAGCCTTGGAAGATGGTTGGAGTTTAGAACAAATCGAGGATAGTAAAAAAACAATTCCAGAAAGTTTTTTAGAAATGGATTTTGATTATCAGAACTATTTTGAAGATATTTTTGAGTTTAATGTTTATACTTTTTCCGATATGACAATTGCTAATACTTTAGGAAGTGTTTATGATGAAATTGTTGAGCTTTACCCGTTTTTAAGTTATGATACGGCTGAGGAATTTGTTTCGTTAAGTGATTATAATAAGCTGGCAAGAATGTATGGACTTGATGAACTTTCTTTGCGTGACAATGAATATGCAATTGTTGCAGATTATGATCAATGGATTACTATTCGAAATGATGGTTTAAAAGCAAATACACCTCTTGTTTTGAATGGCAAAAGTTATTATCCTAATCGTGAAGAATGTATTTATGGTTTTATGGATATTGCTTCTAATCATATTAATATTGGCTTTTTCGTTGTTCCGGATGAAGCCTTGAATGCTGCAGATCTTTATCGGAGTTTAATGGTGGCTAATTATAAAGGGATTACGGATGTGGAAAAAGAACACATTGAAAAAGTGGTTCATGATTTAGAGGACAATTCGTATGCTTTGAATAGTACTTTAAGCGTTTCGACAAAGTTAACAATTTATGCAGCAAGTGTTGGTCTTGGGGCAATGGTGACCTTTATAGGCCTTTATTTAGGACTTATTTTCCTTATTTCTAGTGCAGCAATTCTAGCTTTAAAAGAATTATCTGAAAGTACAGATAATAAAGAAAGATTTCAAATGTTGCGTAATTTAGGGGCAGATGAAAAAATGATTAATAAGGCTTTGTTTTATCAAATTTTGATTTTCTTCTTGTGTCCACTTTTACTGGCTTGTATTCATTCTGTTTTTGGTATTCTTTTCTGCAATTATATTTTAGAAAGTATGGGAACTACTCAATTGTTGACTAGTATTTTTACAACAGCAGGCTTCTTGATCTTTATTTATGGTGGGTATTTCCTTATTACGTATTATTGTAGTAAAAACATTATTAAGGAAAGGTAGTTTATCTTGAAAAGAGTTATTTTGGGAATAAAAAACTTCTTTTTTCTTTTCTATGGTCTCGGATATTTAGGAATTTTCTTTTTAAAAGTTCGACATCATAATAAAAAACAATTGAAAGAGAGAGGGCGATGATATGGATTATTTAACAGCAATTAAAACGGCAATTTTTGTTTTTCCTTTTATCGCTTTTTTCTTTACGATTCCTTTTATTTTGCATCAATATCATAAGTATGGTTCGATTCATAAATGGCGTGTTTTAATTGTATATTCTTTTATTTTGTATATGATTACAATTTATTTTCTTGTTATTTTGCCTTTGCCTAAACGAAGTGAAGTTGTGGTTGGCCAAAATATGGTAAGACTTATTCCATTTGGTTTTGTGACTGATTTTTTAAAGGAAACATCGTTTGTGTGGAATGATGTAAGTACTTATTTTAAAGCTTTAACGGAGCCATGTGTTTATGTTGTTGTTTTTAATATTTTGATGACAGTTCCTTTTGGTATGTATATGCGTTATTATTTTAAAATGAGTTTTAAGAAAACGGTTTGGTATAGTTTCTTGTTATCTTTATTTTTTGAATTAACACAGTTAAGTGGATTATATTTTATTTATCCAGCGCCTTATCGTTTATTTGATGTTGATGATTTGATTTTAAATACGACTGGTGGTGCTTTAGGGTATTTTCTTGTTCAACTTTTTACGAAGTTTCTTCCTTCACGTGAGGAGATTGATGCTGAATCAATTGAAATTGGAAAGAGTGTGTCGGGACTTAGAAGAGTGACAGTTTTCTTTTTAGATACATTTTTATATTTGTTTTTCTATACAATTTTGGAAATATTCTTTTCTATTCCTTATCTAGTCTTTTTCTTTTTTCTTGTTTATTTTGTTTTTTATCCTTATTTTTCTAAAGGATATACGATTGGTAGTCGGTTTTTAAATCTGAAATTAGAAGGTCCACATCTTTCTTTAATACGTCTTTTCGGGCGAATCGTTTTCTTATACGCTTATTATGTAGGATTGCCGATTTTCTTTCTATTTGGTATGGCAGAGATTTATTATGCACTTTCACTTAGTGTTCTCGAGGCATTATATTTTCTTTTGATCGTGGGTATTCTGTGTTTAGTTTTCTATATAGGTCATATTTTCTGGCTTATCAAAAACAGACGAATATTTTATGATTCTTTCTTTAAGTTAACTTATGTAAGTACGGTAAAATAATGCTATTTGGTAAATTACTGTTTAAAAAAAGAAAAGAAATCACTGTAAATTCGTGATCTCTTCTATCTTCAGACCTGTTACATATATGACGTCTTCGATATCCATTTTTTCCTCTAACATCCATTTTGCCATGTTTAGTTTATTTTGATGTATTGTTTGTTCAAAGCTCAGTTTAAGTCCATATAAATAGCCTGTTTTGTAAGCATCGTTGATTTGCCACTTATGCTTTTCTTCTAAATCATAGTAGCCCATAAACTCTTCGTCTTGGGTTAATTGTTCAATCTTTTTCATTCGTTTTTCATAGACCTCATTTCCTTTATATTTTTCTTTAAGTTCTTTCATGGTCGCTTTGGTCTCTTCACTTATATTATAATGAGTGTTCTTATAATTCTCAAGGATTAAGTGGTAAGAAGCAATGAGTTTTGACTCTTCATGTTTTTCTTGATCACGCATGAGAAAATCTAATAATGGTTTATCGGTATGAAAGGTATTAAAAGTATCAAAGTTAATTAGAAAGGCTCTTTTTCGTTTAGATTCTTTTATATTCCAAGCGTAGTCGGTTATTTCTTAAATTTGCTAGGCACTGGGGGAGTATATCCATTGGCTTTAGCCACATAAATCCTTTAGGACTACTTGCCAAAAAAAGAGAAAAGTAATAGAATAGCAAATCAAAAGGTGTGATTCACCGTATCGGAAAAGGGTTGAGGCCATGTGCTTTAGCACATAAATTCTTGCAGAATTTAGAGGTAATTTATTGC
>CALVQE010000055.1 GCA_944355355.1 uncultured Bacilli bacterium | reverse complement strand
TGAATACTTCTTCTTAAAGCTATTTGATATATCTAGAACTAAATAGTTATCCCACAACTTTTATGCAAGAACCAAAAATAACGAAAATTATGAAGGATCAAATATATTTGTTGTTGATTCTATTGATAAAAAAGAAGAGTTAACGCATTGTTCATTATTTAAGGATGTTAAAATCGGAATAACTTTAAATGACGAAAATAATTCAATTATTTTAGCAGAAAATGAGAAAATAAAAGAAAATAATGTCATTTATGTTCCAAAAATGTATAAAGATTTACTTAATGAAGTTATTCATATTAATGATACTGATTTAAAAGTGGTTTCAGTGTATGAAAGCTCTAATCCCTCGATTTTTCAAGTTAGCAGACACACTATAGAAAATTTGTTACAAAACAATAATGAAGTCACCTATATCATCGATTTAAAAAATTGGGCCTATCAAAGTAATATACTAAAATCTTTAGTTTCTAAATATACGGAAGTTTATTCTTTTATTGAGCAAAAAGATGATGCTAATTACACTACAATAGTTTATGCCTTTGATATTTTTATCATACTTAGCGTAATTATTTTAATAATTATTCTAGTCGTATCCTGTTTAAATATTGTAGAAGATGAAAAGAAAAAAAATATTTTATATCATTATTTAGGATATTCTAAAAAGAAAACACTTGGTTTAACTGTGTTCAAAATAAGTTGTGTTTTACTAAGTGGATTAATTCCAAATTTATGCTTATACTTTATACTAAGTAATTTATTCTTTTAAAGAATACCATTGCATGAATGTTAAAGAAGTAGTTCAATGTTATTGATAAGTAAAATGTTGAAAAAGAGCCTCTCTTAATTGAGTTCTAGCAAATTTAGCCTCCGTCTTGAGTCAAGGAAAATTTGCAAAAAAGGAAAAAGTATCATATAATGAATCCATAGGTGATTCAAAATGAAAATTGATTTCGTAGAGCTAACTCATATTGCTGTTCGTCAAAGCCAATATCCAGATCCAACACTTCCAGAGTTTTTATTGGTAGGACGAAGTAATGTTGGTAAAAGTAGCTTTATTAATGCTTTAATTGGGCGAAAAAACTATGCTAGAACATCAAGTAAACCTGGCAAAACACAAACACTTAATTTTTACAACATTAACCATGCCCTTTATTTAGTAGATGTACCAGGATATGGTTATTCTAAGCTTTCTAAGGATAGTGATCGTAAAATTGGTTTAATGATTGAGGAATATCTAAAAAATAGAGCAAATTTGTCTCATGTTTTCATGCTTATTGACTACCGTCATAAACCAACAGAAGATGACCAAATGATGTATGAATTCTTAAAATATTACAATATTCCAATTACGGTAATTGCAACAAAATACGATAAAGTGAACATGTCTCAACGTGGCAAACAAGATAAGTTGATTAAAGATACTTTAAAATTAGAACAAGATTTTATCCACTTTTCAGCTGTGACAAAAAAAGGTCGTGAAGAAATTTATAATATTATTGCTGAAAATATTAATGAAAAAGGAGAAAAAAATGAATGAGTTTTTGGATGTATTGAATGAAAACGGTGAGTACACTAATCGTGTTGCTAAAAGAGAGGAATGTCATAAAAAAGGACTATGGCATAAGGCAGTAGTTGTATTTATCATAAGTAATGATAATAAAAGAGTATTATTACAACAAAGAAGTGCAAATAAAAAATTGTGGCCTAATTTATGGGATATGACAGCTGGAGGACATGTGTTATCAGGAGAGTTAGGTTACCAAGCAGTAATAAGAGAAGCAAAAGAAGAAATCGGTATAGATTTAAGCAAAAATGATTTAGAATTTATTGGGGCAACCATTTCTGAAGATATTAAAAAAGATATAATTAATAGACACTTTAATGAATATTTTATTGCGCATTGTGATATTGATTTAAATGAGATAACACTACAGGAAGAAGAAGTTCAAGATATTAAATGGTTTGATAAGGAAGATATAATGAAAAGAGTTAATAATAATTATGAGGACTTAACAACTAAAATAGGATGCTGGAACCATTTAATGAAATATTTTGAGATAATTGAGAATAATTAGTGTAAAAAAATTATGAATAACTTTAGGCTCCGTTCAAGAAAATATAAACCTTGCTATTTCCTTGAATTTATGGTAAATTAAGTAGGAACTGGAGGGTAACTTTATGTTAGAAACAATTTTATTAATTATTTCCGTTCTTTTAATCGTTTTAGTGCTTTTACAAAGTAATAAGGCGAGCGATGCTGGTCAAATTATTAATTCATCAAATGATCGTTTATTTGGTGTTGTTAAAGAAAGAGGAATGGAATTGTTTATCACACGACTAACGGCAATCTTAGGTCTAGCCTTTGTTATTGTTTCCTTGATCTTATTCTTACAATAAAGTTCACGAGAGTGAATTTTTATTTTACTAAGAAATTATGAGGAATTAATAAAATCATATTTACTTTGGTTCGGCAAAATGCTATAATGTATGTACAAAAGTAATAGGTGGTTTTATGAATAATGAAAAAAAATTAATAGAATTTTTAGAAAAAAGTAATGGTTATATTACTACTGCCGAATTAGTAGAACTTAATATCCATAAATCACAAATCAAATTTTATATTGATAGAGGAATTATAGAAAAAGTTAGTCATGGTTTATATATGAATACAAAGATTTTTAAAGATGAATATTATATTTTGCAGAAAAAGTATCCTAGTGCAATATTTTCATATAATACAGCCCTACATATTTTGAATCTTACAAATAAGACTCCATCCGAAATTGATATAACTGTGCCGAGAAACAAAAAAGTTAGAGGGAAGTATAATATTCATTATGTCTCAGAAAAGTATTATGCAATAGGCATTATAAAAGTAAATAGTCCGTTTGGCAATCCTGTTAAAGTTTATAATGCTGAAAGAAGCCTATGCGATATGTTAAGAACTAAAGGATCATTTGATTTGGAACTACAAAATAGAGTGTTAGATTATTACTTTAGTAATAAAGATAAAAATATTGAGTTATTGTTAAAATATGCTAAAATTTTTAATATTTATGAAAAGGTTAATACAATTGTGGAGGTTATGATGAAATGGTAGATATAGCGGACTTAAAAAGATTAGCAAAAGATATAGAAAATGAATATGATCTTAATTATTATGAAATATTGCAAAGATATATGTTTGAAAGAATATTAGAAAGAATTTCAGTATCTAATTATCATGATAATTTTATCTTAAAAGGTGGCTTATTACTATCTGCTATGTTTGGTATTGATAATAGAATGACTAAAGACATGGATACTATGATAACTGGCATAGATATTTCTAAAAGCAAAATGGTAGGTATTTTAAATGAAATATTATCTATTGATTTAAAGGATGGCGTTAAGTTCGATATTGTGAATATCACAGATATAAGACAAGAGGATGAATATGGTGGTAACAAGTATTATATTACTGGAAGAATAAATAATATTAAGATTAATTTAGAAATGGATATATCAACTGGCGATAAAGTGACTCCAAAAGAATTAAATTTTAAATATCCTTTATTGTTTGAAGATAGGAGTATTTTAATTAATAGTTATAATATTGAAACTATATTAGCTGAAAAAATAGAAACGGTTTTAAGACGCGGTAAGTATAATAGTAGAACGAAAGATTATTATGATATATATTTCTTTTTGACTAAATTAAAAAACAATATAAATAGAAGTATTTTAAAAGAAGCAATTTATAATACATTTACTAAAAGAGAATCATCTAAATACTTAAAGGATTACGAAAAAATTATAGATTCTATCATTAAAAATGAAAGATCAGAAAAACTATGGAATATTTATAGTAATAAGTATAAGTATGCTTACGGCATAGATATTAATGAAATATTAAATTTATTAAAAGATACAATTAAAGAATTATACTTAGAAATTACTGCAGCATAATTTATTAAGATGAAAAAGTTGATTTTTTAATCAACCTTACAATAAAGTTCACGAGAGTGAATTTTTATTTTGTCAAGATATAAGGGAGTTCTTGTGGTCCTAAGGAAAAAAATGTATAATGATAGTAGGTGATACCATGGAAGAACAGTTATTGAAATATTTGGAAACGATGTACGATGCTAAAGATCTAATTAGTATTAATGATGCTTTGGGACTTAAAACGGCAGAAGAATTAAGAGAACTTCAAGATACTTTAAATGATTTAGTAGATAGATATATTGTTTTTAAAACCAAAAAAGATAAATATATTCTTTTGAAAAATTGTCCAAATTTAAAGGTAGGTAAATATCAAGCCAACAAAAAAGGCTTTGGCTTTGTCTTATTAACAAAAGAAGATGACCTATATATAAGCGAAGAAAATGCAAATGGAGCCATTCAAGATGATGTAGTTTTAGCCGAAGTTTTGCGTAAAGGAATAAAACCGGAAGGCCATATTATTAAAATTTTAAAAAGGGATCTTCATAATTTAGTTGGTGAAATCATTGAAACCAAAAAAGGATTAGCAATAAAACTAGATGATGATAAAATTGACTTAGTAATCAAACTAGATAAGAAAAGCTTAACAGGTTGTGTCCCTGGGCATAAAGTTTTAATCAAATTAACAACAGAATTAGGTCGTAAAAAATATATTGGTGAAGTGATAAAAATATTGGGGCATAAAGATGATCCAGGAACGGACATTTTAAGTATTGCTTATAAATATGGTATCGATCCTGAATTTAGTCCTGATACAATTGAAGAACTAAAGGATTTACCTGAAGAAGTAAAAGAAAGCGATTTATTAAATCGTGTTGATCTAACTGAAAAACTAATATTTACAATAGATGGTAGCCATACAAAAGATATTGATGATGCAATCAGTCTAGAAATGGATGGTGACAACTATGTATTAGGTGTTCACATAGCCGATGTTTCAAACTATGTTAAAGAAAATACTTCCTTAGGTGATGATGCTTATGAAAGGGCAACGTCTAATTACTTAGCTAATACAGTTATTCCTATGTTACCTCATCAATTATCCAATGGAATATGCTCTTTAAATGAAGGAGTAGTAAGATTAACAATGAGCTGTGTCATGACGATTAACAAAGCCGGTAAAGTGATTGATTATAACATTTTTGAATCTTATATTAAAAGTCGCAAGAAGATGACTTATGAAGCAGTAAATGACATTTTAATGCGTGACATTGTAGCCGAAGGATATGAGCCTTTTGTTGAAATTTTAAAAAAGATGAATGAACTAGCCCACATATTAAGAAAAGAAAAGATGAGCCGCGGTTACATTGATTTTGATTTAGATGAACCAGAAATCATTCAAGATGAAAACGGTAAAGCAATAGACGTTGTTCGCGTCGAAAGGGAAGATGGCGAAAAACTTATCGAGGACTTTATGATTGTAGCTAACGAAACTGTTGCTAGTCATATTTATAATATGGATTTACCATTTATCTATCGTGTTCATGGCACTCCAAATTCAGAAAAAATAGATGATTTTACAAATCTATTAAAAGTACTTGGATACTCCCTAAAAACAAGAGTAATTGATATGAACCCCAAAACAATGCAAAATATTCTAAAAGAACTAGCTGATAAACCAGAGTTTACTATTTTGTCTTCTATGCTCTTACGCAGTATGAAAAAAGCTGAATATTCAAAAGAAAACATTGGTCACTTTGGCTTAGCTTCCAAAGCATATACTCATTTTACTAGTCCAATAAGACGTTTTCCAGACTTGACAGTTCATCGTTTACTAAAGAAATATCTAGTAGACAAAGATTTCTCTATGTCGACTATTGATTATCTAAATACGAACTTAGTTTTGATCGCTGAACACTCTAGTGAAAGAGAAGTTGCAGCTCAAAATGCTGAACGCGATGTCGCAGATATGAAAATGGCTGAATATATGGAGAGTCATGTGGGTGAAATCTATGAAGGAGTTATTGACACAGTAACAAGTTTTGGCTTTTTCGTTGAACTTCCTAACTTAGTAGAAGGCTTAGTTCATATTAGCACAATCAAAGGCGATTTTTATAACTATGTTCCAGAATTGTTATCCTTAGTAGGAAAATCAACAAAGAAAACCTATCGTATTGGCGATAAAGTAACCGTTCGCTGTGTCCGTGCAAGTAAAGATGCAGCTATGATTGACTTTGAACTTGTGGAGGAAAAAAATGGAGATAAAAAACAGAAAAGCACACTATGATTATGAAATAATAAAAGAACTAGAAGCTGGGATAGAACTAGTCGGTACTGAAATAAAAAGTGTTCGTAAAGGTTCAGTGGATTTAAAAGATAGTTTTGTGACGATTAAAAATAATGAAGCCTATATTATTAACATGTATATAGCTAGATATGAAGAAGGAAATCAATTTAATCATGACGAGCGAAGAACAAGAAAACTTCTATTACACAAAGCAGAAATAAAAAGATTAAAAGAAGCCAAAGAAACTGAGGGAATTAGTATAGTTCCAACAAGAATGTATCTAAAAAATAATCGAGCTAAAGTATCTATTGCTATTGCCAAAGGTAAAAAACTTTATGACAAAAGAGAAGCAATTAAAAAAAGAGACTTAGCCCGCGATCAAAGAAACTTTCAGGTTAAAGACATGAAAGAATTTATAAATGCTGATAAATACCTTATTTAAAAAGGGATTATCGGCATTTTATTAT
>CALVQE010000054.1 GCA_944355355.1 uncultured Bacilli bacterium | reverse complement strand
TTATCTACATAATACTCGAGTATATCTTGTTTAGGCAAAGGAGATAAATATTCCTTTTCTTTTTGGAACAAGCTAATTGATAATGTCAAGATAAAAATGTAGTTTTTCCTACATAATTATTTTAGTCAAAAACTACATTTTTATCTTGACATTATCATTATAGATTACTAATTTACAAAGATAAAAAGGGGACTATGAGAATTACAATAGAGTTAAGATAAAAAATTTTTCTTATGATTATCATCAGCCTTCTTACAAGTGAATTTGGCAAGCATTTAGTCGCTAAGTTTTCCTATAGAGATTGTATTAAAGAGTTTAATATAGTACAATGAAAATGACTAAACTTTGTCAATGTAGATACACATTTTAGGGATGAAAGTAGTTGATAATATGGCAATAGATTCTCATATGCATATTAATACTAGTGTTTTAGAAAATATGCCAAAATATATTGAAGATATAAATAAAAATCATAGCATAAGAAGTGTAATAAATGTTGGTCTTAATAGTACAACTTCTGAAGAATCTATTTTAATTTCAGAAAAAAATTCAAAGTTTTATTCTGCCGTTGGAATTCATCCACTATACATAGATTCACAAGATATACATTGCTTATATAGATTAGCAGATAATGACAAAGTAGTAGCTATCGGAGAAATCGGATTAGATAATTCAAAAGCCAATTTTAAGGAACAAAGAAAGTATTTAATTAGCCAAATTATAATTGCCAATAAGCTTCATTTACCAGTAATCATACATTCTAACAATTCAAATAAATTAGTAATAGAAATATTTGAAAAATATGTTAAACCTGAGTATGGTTGCGTTTTCCATTGCTTTCAACCAGAAATAGAAGCTTTAAAATATTTAGTAAGAAATGGTTATTATATTTCTTTTGCCGGAAGGATAACTTATAAGAATGCTAAAAAATCAATTGAAGTTGCCAAGATGGTTCCTAATGATTTATTTTTAGTAGAGACAGATAGTCCTTATATTTCTCCAGAACCACATCGTGACGAAGTTAATAATTCTTCAAATATTAAATATATAATTAGTAAACTAGCTGAAATTAAGGAAATGAGTTATGAAGATATTGATCGTATAACAACAGAAAATACCAGAAGACTATTTAAAAAGATACGCTAAAACTTATTGGACACACTTTTGAAAAACACCATAATATTTTGTTATTTTTAATAAAAATTATTTAGACACAAACAAAATATTTAATAAATTAGGAGATGATAAGATGAAATTAACAAGTGATGAAGCAAGAGAAATGTTAGAAATTTTTAGAGAAAAGTTAGATAATCCGCTTTGGATAGACCATTCTATTGGCGTAGGTAATATTGTAAAAGTAATAGCCCAAGCTTTAAAAGAAAGAGGATATGATATAGATATAGCCAAAGCAACTGCACTTGGGTATGTTCATGATATTGGTAAGTATACAAAAAATTTTCATAATCACGCTATGAATGGATATAAATATTTAAAAGACAAAGGCTTTGATGAAGATTACTGTAACATTTGTTTAACTCATTCATATTTAAATAATGATATTACCTGTACTGCAGGAGAACTACCTGATCCGAATGAAAATCTTTTTTTGACAAATTTTATTAAAACACACCAATATACACTAGAAGAAAAACTAATAAACTTATGTGATTTAATGTGTCTTCAAAATGGTAAAGCATGTACGGTAGATAAGAGATTAGTAGATATAATAATAAGAAAAGGAGCTTATTCAAATACCCAATATCATGTAAAAGAAACATATAAGCTAAAGGCATATTTTGATAAAATGTTAGGATTTGATTTATATAATTTGTTTCCCGAAATAAAGAATAATTTATAAAAATTCATCTAGAAAAAAAGTGCACTGACATTTTGGGTTTTCGATAGATATTTTTTCCCCTTTTTAATAAGATTATGGTATGATAAAAGAAATGGAAGGAGAGAAAATATGAAGAAATCAACAATGGTAATTATTGGTGTTGTTGCCGTTCTAGTTATTTTAGTTCTTGCCTTAATCGGTAGCTATAATGGAATGGTAACCAAAAGAGAAAATGTAGACACTCAGTTAAGTAACTTAGATGTAATGCTTCAAAGAAGAGCAGATTTAATTCCTAATCTAGTGAATACTGTAAAAGGTTACACATCACATGAAACTGAAGTAATAGATAAAATTACAGAAGCTCGTGAAAACTTATTGAATGCAAACACTTTAGAAGAAAAACAAAATGCCAACAATGAACTTACCAGTGCTATTGATGCTTTGATGGTTGTTGTAGAAAACTATCCAGATTTGAAAGCCAGTGAAAACTTTATTCAATTATCAGATGAACTTGCTGGTACCGAAAATCGTGTTTCAACTGCAAGAAGAGACTATAACAATGCAGTTCAAGAATACAATTTGAAAATAAAAAGATTTCCCAACAACATTTTAGCTGGTATCTTTGGTTTTGAGACTGTAAGCTACTTCGAAGCGGACGAATCAAGTCAGGATGTGCCAGATGTTAACTTCGATTAAAAATTTTAAAATTATTGCCTTCACTTTAATTGTAAGTAGTCTATTTATGTTAACATCAAAAGCTTTAGTTAAACCTACTACAGAGTTTTACGTAAATGACTATGCCAATTTATTAAGTGACGAAGTAAAAGAAAATATTATGAATACAAATAAACAACTAGAATCCCAAACTGGAGCCCAAGTTGTAGTTGTAACCATAGAAAACCTAGAAAATCAAAGTTTAGAAGAATATGCAACTGATTTATTTAGATCTTTTGGAATAGGAGATAAAGAAAAAAACAATGGTGTATTACTTCTAGTTGCCCTGGAAGAAAGACAACTGCGTATTGAAGTAGGTTATGGCCTAGAAGGGGCCTTACCAGATGGCAAAGTCGGTCGCATTGAAGATGAATACATGATTCCTTATCTAAAAGAAAATAATTGGAATGAAGGAATTCAAAATGGGTTTAATAGAATCATAGAAATTCTATGTGAAGAATACAACATTGAAATAGCTAATGTAGAAGCAACGCCCTATGAGGGGCAGGAAAGTGTAATGAGTATAATTTTTTATATTATTCTTATGTTTGCTATCTTTATGTTATGTTTAAAAGGAAATGTCCCATTCATCTTCTTTGGCGGCGGAGGATTTTCTGGCGGTAACTTTGGTGGTAGTGGAGGATTCTCTGGCGGAGGCGGTTCCAGTGGTGGCGGTGGAGCATCACGAGGATTTTAAAAAGAAAAGAGGATTGAGTTTATGAAAAAATTTAAAAATGAAAATGTAAGTAAAGAATATAATAAAACCAAAAATATTCTTTATATCGGTTTATTTATAGTTGTCTTAGCGATTATTTTTATTGTATATGCAGCATTAAAAGATGAAGAAAAAGAAGCAGTAAGCTTACTAGAAATGAATATGACTGGCGATGTAAGTGGAGAAAAAGCTTATATTGATATCGCAACAGAACCAGTAAATTTTGCGTATTATGAAGGAGACGCAGCTGAATTTTATCTCGTCTATGAATGGAATGAAGAAAAAGAAGAAAGTTATTTATTTGTTGCTAAGATGTCCGATGAAAACTATGAAAAATTAGTTTCGGCAACAGAAAAAAATCCAATTCGTATTACCGGAACAACCGTAACAGTTCCAAGTGATATCAAACAACTAGCAATCGACGCTTTAAATGAAATCAATGAAACAGATGAATTTACCATCAGTGATTTTGACAACTATTTTGGCACAGTTTACCTTGATTTAGAAAAGACTGCCATGAGTACCTCTGAAGTAATTATTGTATTCGCCGTTATTGGTGGACTAGTCGGATTAATCCTTATGATTGCAGGTGGTATAAACACTCATAGATTCCAAAAAAACATTAAAAACTTAAATGAGGAAGAATTTGCTAAAATTGAAGCTGAAATGGAAGACAAAGATGCCTTCTATTATAAAAATGCTAGAACTTACTTAACCAAAAATTACATCATCAATTTCAATGGTGCCTTCACAGCAATTCCATATCAAAATATCATTTGGGTATATAAATACGAATATCGTCAAAATGGCCTTAAAACACAACAAAATATTCGCATAATGACGAAAGATGGCAAAACACATGTTGTAGCTAACTTAACAGGCTTAACGAAAAAGGCCAAAGACGTATTTGATGAAATCTTAGAAACGATTGTCAAAAATAGTCCAAATGCTTTAATAGGATATACCAAAGAAAATAAAGACAAAGTAAAAGAGAAGATTGAGAAACCTTAATCTTCTCTTTTTAAACGAACGAAACATGAAGAATCTGTTCAAAATATAAAGAAGAATGATCTTGAAAAAAGATCTGTTTTTGAGAAATATTTTCTACAATACCTTTTTTCTGATAATAAAGTCCTTGATAATAATAACGCACAAGTACATAAGATTTTGTATGAAAAGCCTCAAGTAAAGTAGCCTCTATCATTTGCAATTCATCTTCACTTAAAACAGGTTTTATTTCTTTCTGGCGGTTTGTTTCCAATTCGCTTAAAACATCTTTAACTTGAAATAAAGATTCAAAAGGTGCCCATTTTATTTCCCCACGATTACTCATGATGACCACCAATCTTTTCGTTGCGATCTCGTATTGTTGAATGAGAAAGTAAACTACTAGCCTTTAACAAACTATTTTTACCATATTTAAGCTGAACATCATCCATAGCTTTCAAAAGTTCATCCTCTTTTTGCTGACTCTCAAACGAAGCAAAAAGATTAAGCTGTGTGCCTAACTTCGGACTTAATTTACAAAGAGCAATAGAAATCTTTCTAATAGGCATACCTTCTTCATAAAAGCGTTCAAAAATCATCTCACAAACGGGATATAAATCATGCGTTAAATCAGTTGGATTAGCAAGCTTTACAGAATGATAAAATCCTCCTCCATAAGTTTTCGAGTAACTAACTCCAAAAGAAACAGAAGCACATTCCAAATGTTCACTTCGAAGTCTTCGTGTCAACACATCGAGCATTTCACGGGTAATCAAAAAAATCTCATCTCCATAATAATCACGCATAAACACTTGACTATGGCTGAATGATTTTTCTTTCGGTTGATGCTTAAAATCAGCAATAACCGCATTATCAATACCATTTGCATGTTCCCAAAGTTCAGTGCCTAAAACGCCAAATTTTTGTCTGAGCTTATTCGGATCAAAATGAGCCAAATCTCCGATCGTATAAATTCCCAACATATTAAGTTTTTTTTCCATTCTTTTCCCAATTCCCCAAACCCTGGATAAAGGGCTAATAGGCCATAATTTAGTCGGAATATCTTCATAAGTCCAATGAGCAATCCCATTTTTATATTTCTTAGCATTCAAGTCCATAGAAAGTTTAGCCAAAAGCATATTAGGCCCAATTCCACAAGTGGCCGTAAGTCCAGTTTTTTTCTCGATCGTCTTTAAAATCATCTCAGCAATTTCCTCGTCATTTTTCTTATAATAATGAAGATAATTAGTAAGATCTAAGAAACATTCATCAATAGAGTAAACATGAAGATCTTCTAAACTGACAAAATCCAAATAAATATTGACCACTTCTTTAGATTTTTCAATATATCTTTTCATTCGTGGCTCGACAATTTGATACGTTATATGTTTAGGAATTTCATATAACCTAGTCCGACCAGCAATACCTTGTTTTTTTAAATATGGACTAACGGCTAAAGTAATTGCTCCAGAGCCTTGCTTTTTATTCGCAACCACCAGTGGAGTAGTAAAAGGATTTAACCCTCGATCAACGCATTCAACCGAAGCAAAAAAGCTTTTTAAATCAATACATAAAATATGTCGTTGTATCTTTTCCATAAACGCACCCCTCAAAAAACATTTGTTCGATAAAATTATATCAAAGAAACACAGTCTAAGCAATTGTTAATAACTGGAAATTTTGATAGAATAAGAAAGCGAAAGGGATTTAATATGAAAAAAGTAAGTGAGCGTATTTTTTATGTTTTTAAAATAATATTTATTTTTCTAGGAAACTTAATAGCCTTATTTTGGCCAAGCTCTAAAAGTACTTCATCTTATTCTAACCCTCCAAAAAACTCTTCTAAAAAAGAATCCCTAAAAAAAGTAAAATCACCTAAAGACGAAGAAACATCATCCCCAGTTAATCCTAGTAGTCGCGATCATTACAAAGATTATACGAAAGAAAAAACACCAGAAGAGCAGTTAGAAGAATTATTTGATGAATGCGTTTACAAATTAAAACTTAGAAAAAAAGATTCTGATCCCATAAAAGAAAAAGTAATCAAAGAAATAAAAGAACAAATAGAGAAAAAAGAAATCAAAAAGGACAAAGTTCCTAAAAAAATGGAAGAAAAAATCACAGAAGAGCTAGCCCCAAAAAAGAAAAATCTTCAAACTGATCCGCCAATCAAAGAAGAAAAAAAGAAGCTAGATTCTCAAAAAGAAACGAACTTATTTCAAGAAAAATCCCAATCTCTAAAAGAAATAAAATCTTTAGAAGAAGAAAAATTAGAAAAAAACATTTTTATCTCATCTTTCCAAGTGAAACAAGAGACGCCTCCCATATCTAAAACAGATGAGAAAGAGCCAGTGAAAATAGATAAAAAACTAGAAAAAGAACCTGTTCAAGAACTTTTTACCCCAATGGAAGAAGTAGCAATTCTTTCTTCAATATCTATGATGCAACCTCCTGCGCCGAAAGAATCTGCGTTAACTCAAGAAATCCTGCCACCTAAAGAACCCCTACAAGCCAAAACATTAGAAACAACTTTAGAAGAAAAGCCTTTGCCCCCAATCGAAAAAGAAATAGAAGTTCTTATAGAAAAAGAAGAGCTAAAAAAAGAAGTAAAACAAGAAAAGAACAAAGAAGTTCCCAAAGAGAAAAAGCCTCCCCAAGAAGAAGAAAAAAAACAAGAAATAGATGAAGATAAAGAAGCCTTAGAAAGTCCAATCCTTCAGGAAGAAAAAGAGAAATTTCAAGAATTACTAGAACAAAAACATTTGGAAGAGCAATTAGAATTAAATGAACAAATTCTAAATAAAACACCTTCTGAAGTAAAAATAATGGAAAAAAAACTCATGAAAGACCGCTTGAAAAAAGCTTCAAGAGTCCTAGAATTTCCTTTTTTATCTGGGCTACCTTTTATACGCAACAAATTCTTTCTATCCTTTGGTTTAGGAGTCATTGTCTCTAAACATTTAGATTTCATTCAAACTCTTCTGACTCATCAGTCCAAAGAATATCAACCAATGAATTTAGAAGAAATCAAAACGGGCAAAGAAGCTTTAGAATATGCCATTTTTAAAACCGAAGAGAATATAAATCAATTATTTTATTTAGAACAAGAAATGTTTCAAAAATGTCCTGAACTAGTAGAAGATGAAGAATTTATAAAACAAATAAATCGGTTAAAGTTAAATCTATATAAAAGTGAAAAGAAATTACGAAAAAAAGAAGAAAAACTAGGTATACTTTATCTAAAGGGACAGAAAAGAGTATTAAAAAGAAAAAATTGGAAAGGACAAGTATGATGAATTTACAAAAAGAAAAATGGTCAAAAGAAGACTATCAAGAATATATAGAATATTTAAAAAATTTGAAAGATGAAAAGAATCAACTTTTCATGAAAAAAACAGTGACAACAAAATATGAAATGTTAGGAATAAAAATGCCTATTCAAAGAAAAATTGCTAAAGAAATTCAAAAAGGAAACGTAGTATCTTTTTTAAGCAATTGCCAAAATAACTATTATGAAGAAGTGATGATAGAAGGATTTATCATCGCGAGTCTCCAAGAAGAAGAATTTGCAAAATATCTTCCTTCCTTTCTTCCTAAGATAGATAACTGGGCAATCTGCGATGGCTTTTGTAACACAGCCAAATGTATATCGAAAAATAAAGAAAAATATTTGAACAAAATTCAAGACTTTTTAAATAGTCCTTATGAATACACCGTAAGAGTAGGCTTAGTTTTACTTTTAAACTTTTATGTTGAAGAAAACCATATTCCTAAAATACTATCCTTAGTGGACAGCCTAAACCGTGAAGAGTATTACATCAACATGGCAGCTGCCTGGCTTTTGGCTGAATGCTACATTAAAGCAAAAGAAATTACTTTACCTTACTTACAACAAAATCGCCTAAGTAAATTTGTTCAAAACAAAACCATCAGTAAAATTTGCGATTCCTATCGTGTGACTAAAGAAGAAAAAGATGCTTTAAAAAAACTCCGTTACAAATAAAAATTTGTAAATCCTGAAAACTTTTCGTTACAATTCACAGCCAAAAAAATAAAAGATAATTAAAATACAGCTAAAAAGTAAAGAGTTCAATGTTGATAAGTAG
>CALVQE010000053.1 GCA_944355355.1 uncultured Bacilli bacterium | reverse complement strand
TACTCATCGTTTACGGCGTGGACTACTAGGGTATCTAATCCTATTTGCTCCCCACGCTTTCGTGTCTCAGCGTCAGTGATGGCCCAGCAAATCGCCTTCGCCACTGGTGTTCCTTCTAATATCTACGCATTTTACCGCTACACTAGAAATTCCATTTGCCTCTACCACACTCTAGCCTGCCAGTTTCTAAAACGAACCGAAGTTAAGCTTCGGGCTTTAATTTTAGACTTAACAAACCGCCTGCGCACGCTTTACGCCCAATAAATCCGGATAACGCTCGCCACCTACGTATTACCGCGGCTGCTGGCACGTAGTTAGCCGTGGCTTTCTTGAATGGTACCGTCACGCGGATAGCATTTCCTCTACCCGCCGTTCTTTCCAAACAACAGAACTTTACAACCCAGAGGGCCTTCATCGTTCACGCGGCATTGCTCGTTCAGGGTTTCCCCCATTGACGAATATTCCTAACTGCTGTCTCCCGTAGGAGTCTGGGCCGTGTCTCAGTCCCAGTGTGGCCGATCAACCTCTCAGCTCAGCTACGCATCGTCGCCTTGGTAGGCCATTACCCCACCAACTAGCTAATGCGCCGCAGGCCCATCTCTACGCGAAGCTTTAAAGGCTTCTTTACTCCGAAGAGCACATTCGGTATTAGCAATCGTTTCCAACTGTTATCCCCAACATAGAGGTAGGTAACCCACGTGTTACTCACCCGTTTGCCACTCGAGGGAAAATCCAAATCAAATGAATTTCGCTTCAAGTGCAAGCACTTTCCACTTCCTTCATCGTCATTGGGCCCTCGCGTACGACTTGCATGTCTTAGGCATGCCGCCAGCGTTCATCCTGAGCCAGGATCAAACTCTCAATAAAAATATTTTTAAGTTTAATCTAAGCTACTCAAATTGACTTTTTTACTTAGTTTTCAAAGATCGTTTTCTTCGCACCTCTTTTTGTCAAGTGCAATATGAGTTTATCAAATCTTTTTGCCTTTGTCAACACTTTTTTGACATTTTTTTATTTTTTTTATTTTGCCTTTTTTCTTTTAAATAAAGGCAAAATTGGCAATTTTATTTGAATCTCATTTTACGTTGTTTTTCACAACATGTTTTACATTTTACATCACTTTGAATGTAAATGCAAGCATAAATTTTAGTTTTTTTCATTTTTTTTAATTTCATTGTTTTTTTTCGAATTTATGCTTTTTTTTCGGCTGTTTTTCACAACACGTTTATCATTCTACAATAACTTATATAAGAATGCAAGTAAAAATTGACGTTTTTTTCATTTTTTTTGTTTTATGCCTTGTTTTCAAATAAAAACACCCCTTTTAGGCAATGTCATTAACTTAAGAGATAAGATAATATGTTTTATCTCTTTTAATATTGAAAAATTATAAATTATTAGTAAGAAGAAAAAATTTTAGACGGATTGCCCCTTACCCCAAATCCAATAGATATGTGTTCTTCAATTATATTGATTTTCTTTTATTTATAGGATGTTTGTTTTTATGAATATTATTTCTTTTATAATGGCGATCTTTTCTAATTGGAACTATATTTTTTAAAATATTTTCAAATAACAAATCTGATAATTTTTGTCTTTCTTCCTCATTTTCTTCTAATAATATCTTTAATAGAAATCTTTTTACAAAACCTATTGCCATATTCACGTTGATTTTCATCGGATGTTTATAATTTTCTTGCTTTATGTCATTTTCCAAATCATTTGTTATTGATTGCATTATATTATACACCATCATTTGACTATATATTTCTTGCTTTATAATACAATCTTTACTGCTAGATATATTTGTTATCATCATACTCTCTTTTAAATAGGCATAACTAGTTTCAATTCCCCATCTTAATTGATATATATAATTAATATCTTCGGTAGAAAAAATATCACTTTCTAAATTTGTCATTATTGTTTCAACTTCTCCTGTGGGTAATTCTATATTTACAAATCTAATTTTTATTGTTTTTCCACTTTCATAATAATTATATAGTTCCTTATCATCTTGTATATGTTTTCTAATTCTATCATATTGATATTGGATTTCAACCCAGTCATCATTAGCAGCGCCATAAGATTTTGTTCTAATTTAAAATATCTTTGGTTTAATCTTATTACAAATTTTTTATTTTCCATAACACTATGAAACATATAGGATAGTGACAAATAACCTCTATCTCTTATACTTATTATTGGATAATCTTTAATGATTTCTTCTATTTCTTTCATATGTCTTTTGGCTAGTTCATTTTCACTATGTTTATATTCTTCTAATTCGGTATCTAATACATAATGATTTAATAAATCATAACAATTTGATAATTTTATTCTAGCCACTTTTCCATCATTTTTTCCTGATTTACTTTGATATCTTTCTCTAGTTATTGGTGTATTAGGTATTTCACAATCACTTCCATCTATTGCTGTTAATATATAACCTTTAAATGTTTTTACCTCCTCAGGAAACAAATGGTAAAAATCTTTTAAAGAGCTTTTATTTAATTCCTTAAAAATTTCTTCATTTAATTTTTCTCGTTGTTTTAATAATGCAACATCACTAACATTTTCATAATTGTATTGTTCCATAAAATCATATAATTCCATTTTTGTTGTTTTCCCTCTGTTATTAATGGAATAGTATATTAAATCCTTGGGTGTCAATTTCCTATTTCTAGTAAAATGCTTCTCATTTTTTCGACATCTTGCATATATACTTTCATCATTAATTTCTTTCTTTAATTTATATTATACATATTATACTTCATTTTTTCCCTCTTTTATTCTATTTTTAGTATATCAAAAAAATACAACTTTTTTCCAGTTGTATCTCTTAAGTTAATGACATTGACTTTTAGGGGTTATTTTTTTGTAATTCTAAGAATTTTTGATAATATTTCTCAACAACTTCTTTTTGAAATGGACCTTGATTTTTTTTCTTTAGTTCTATTAGTTCTTGTAATGTTGTTCTTATTATTCGATCGAGTTCTTTGCTATATTTCATTATATATTTATGGTATTTGTATTCGTTTCGATCTAAAACTTTAAATCCTCCATCAGGATATACTCTTAGATCTAGGTCATAATCTATATATTTTATACTTTTTCCGTCAATAATATATGGAGTTGCAATATTGCAATAATAAAACAGCCCTTTCTTTTTCAACTGACCTATTATATTAAACCATTTATGTTTGTAAAAAAATAAGATTGCTGGTTCTCCGGTATTATGACTTTCTCCGTTGTGCTCGATTAACTTTGTTCGATCATTTGCCACAACTAATTCATTTTCATCAACATACACAACAACGGCCTCTTCACTAGTCTGATCTAAGTATCCATTGTGTTTAAAACATTCTATTTTTAATTTATCTCCAATTTTTATTTCCTCCATAAATTCTCGCTTTCTTTTCTTGTTTATTATACAAAATTTCTTTTCTTTTATAAAGAGGAAATTTTTCTTGCAAAAAAAAGAATTTTATATTCATTTATAAAATTCTCGCTTTTTATTTACTTAGAGGCTTAGTTGTTCTAATGCAGTATTCATTTGCTGATCTGTGTAGGTTCCATCTTCATTTTGAATAATGTCTACATCAAAGTCTGGGGTAATTCCTGCACCATCGATACATTCGCCATTAGGTCTTAGCCATCTAGCTGTTGTGTATTTTACCATACTTCCATCTTCTAAGGCTCTTGTTTGTTGAACTTTTCCTTTACCATATGTAGTTTTTCCTACTATTATTGCTCCATAACTATCTTTTAAAGCTGCTGTTAGTACTTCACTGGCACTAGCCGTATTTTCACTAACAAGAATTGCCACTTTGTAAGTTTTGTACTCATCTGTTTCATCTTTATATTCATCTACAGAATCTTTACTTTCTAAGTTATATAATATTTTACCCTTTTCAATAAATTGACTAGCAATTTCAGTGGCCCCCTTTAAATATCCTCCTGTATTCTCACGTACATCTATAATTAAACTTTCCATGCCTTCATTTTCTAATTCGCTAAGGCTCTTGGCAAATTCTTCACCAACTGTATTTGTAAAAGAACTAATATATATATATCCGATTTTTTTGTTATTATATTCAATGATTTCACTAGTAAGAGGCATATTAATTTCGGCAGCTGTTATATTAAATGTAATATATTCTCCGTTACGATCTATGACAATTTCATTTTCTTTTGTTTTATCTATCATGTTTGATACTTCTGCTTGTGTTTTTTCAGTGGTATTTTCATTATTGACGCTTATAATCTTGTCACCAATTTGTAAACCAGCTTTATGAGCAGGAGTGTCTTCATATACTTTAAGTATTTCATTGCCATTCGCAATAGATATACCTATACCTAAGTATTTACCGCTTAATTTATTGGAAAGGGAATCTGTTTCATCTTGATTTAAATAGGTCGAGTAATCTTCTCCTAAGTAATCAAGCATGGCAGCAATCGCAGCATCAATCATTTCTGTTTTATTGTAATCAGTATAGTAATTTTCATCTAAACTGTTATATACTCTTAAAAATTCGGTTAAAGCTTCATCTTCTTTAATACTTGTTGAGCCTAAAACGATCTTACTATTATTGTATATAATTAGGCCCGTAGTCAAACTGGTTACGATAGCCGTGATTACAATAATTATGCATACTTTTTTTAATTCAAATCCTCTTTTTATCATTTTTTATCACCTTAATTCTTCTTAATGTTATCATATTTTAACCAAAAAGAAAAGAGAACAAACTTCTCTTTAGTCGACTTTTAATTCTTCCGCAATTTTATCTATTCCTTCAATATATTCTACAATTTTTCCATTTTTAATACGTAAAAGTGTTCCGTTTATCATTTTTAAGTCCTTTATGTTTGTGGCTTTTGGATTACTTCCTTCTGTTACATAGTAAGGTTTGTTAAAAGTACTATTTAAATCCAAATAATAAATCATTATTGGTTCTTCAGTATTGCTAGTATAATAACTTGCATATGTTACGTACGCACTTGCATCTTTACTTTCTGTGTCATAAGCTAGGACGTAATATTCGCTTTCAGGATTATTTAGTATAGTTCCTACGATAGCAATATTTGTACTTACACTTCCGGTCTGATAGGTTAAATCATCTGCTGTTTCTTTTAAAAAGATGCTACTTAATACAAATGCTGCGATAATAATAATGGCAACGATAACTAGAACAATAAAGAATTTTTTTAACTCTTGCGTTTCCTCAGTTTGATAAACCATTTTTTGTTTTTTCACTTAAATCACCTGAGTTATATTATACCTAAAACTTATTCAAAATGCAATTGAATTCCTAATCCTCTTATTCTTTACAAACAAAAAGAGAAATTATTTCTCTTTGCTTACTGTTGTATTATTATAGCCTATGCTCTTACCAATAGTTAATAATTCAGATGTAGATAAGTCATTTCCTGCTAAGTAGTAGCTTATATTATCTTTGGTCCAACTTAATGAATTCGTTCCTAAAGCGCCAATTGTGTCATTTACGATTAATGGGTCTCCGTAAACTGGAATGATTTCAAATTCATCAGCAACGCTTGCTTTTTCTTCAACTAGAACGAAGCTTTTATCTCCACCAAAGGTTAAGATTATTCTGTCACCGGTATCAGTTTGGACTTTATCACTACTTGAAAGGTAGGTGTTTGTAGGAACGTATAAAGGATATAAGATATTTTCTAGGGCACCTGTTTCCTCGGTATTACAATCGTCGCCTTCACACGCTCCATTTTCTTCTTTGCAAGTTTCATCATCGCAATTTTCTTCTGTTTGAGTGTTATCTTTTTTCGTTTCCTCGTTAGTATTATCTTCTTGAATGTACTCATCTAAATTGAAATCATCTTCTTTTAAGCTTGCATTGTAATCAATTGTTGTAAAGGTGACTTTCATTTTTAATTGATCTTTTTCGTCATAAACTTCATTTTTCTTTAGGTTATTGTCTTTATCGATTGTGACTTTTTGATATTTTAATTCTGGGTTGTTTGGATAGTTTACAGTTGTTTTAACAACAAAGTTTCCGTCAACTTCTTCTACAACACTGTTTGTATCGTTTTTCATATCGTTGACGATAGCACTTAACAGATAGGCTTGACTGGAGTTATTTGGCCACTCGCTTTGGAATTTAAAGCTTTTGTTTAGTGATGGAGTAATTACGTAAACTGCATCATTATTACGTAAAATGATTTGTTCATGATTATTTGTTTGATTAACCATCTTAGCTTTATAAAAATTGTCTTTTAGAAAATCCACTTCTATACTGTAAGTAAAGGTTTCTTCCTCTGCATAGATTTCTAAGTTTCCTTTCAAATTATAGCTTTTCGTATCGTTTACTTTTGATGTGAAATTATTAATTACATCTTCTGTGCTATTTTTGCCACATCCAGTTAATAGTAGCATGGACACCAATACTAGTCCAATTATTTTTTTCATTCTCACCACATTCCTTTTCTAATTCAATATATTTTAAGAAAATACTTTTATGAATAATTTTTCTTTTTTTTCTCATACTAGTTACTGAAAGTAGGTGGAAACATGGAAATTCTATACAAAATCTGTCTAGTGTTTGCAATCATTGGTGCAGTAAACTGGGGTTTGATTGGCCTTTTTGATTTCAACTTAGTTACTTCTATTTTTGAAAGTGGCTCAATGATTGTCAAGGTGATTTACACCTTAGTTGGCATTGGTGGTTTAGTAAGTATCGGTATTTTATTTCATCATATCGATTCACATCCATTTGAATAGAACATATTGAACAAATATTAATTACACATAATAAAAATCAAGGGTCTAGATAAACTTGCTAGAGTTTGCCCTTGATTTTTAATTTTAGAAGTTTTTCTTATTTGGTGTTTCCCAAACAGGGCACATCAACAATGGCTTTTTTATTCTAATCCACTACTACTACCAGTAGAATGGATTGGAACAATTTCGTTTGTAAATTTATTAAAGCGAACTCTTTTAATATTTTGCCCTTCGGCAGTCACATTGAAGAGATACCATTCATGCTTTTCTTCTTGAAATTCTAGCTCGATATCTCCCAACTCTTCTTTGATAAGCCTTTGGGCTTCTTCTTGAGTGGTTTCTTCTGGTAAAACATTTTCAATATCATCTGTTGGTGGTTCCGTTTCTGAAGGAACATTTTCTTCATTTGTGGGGCGAGTAAAAACATAGACACATACGCCTGTGAGGCATAAGATAATAAGGATAATTATTCCAATAATTAATCTTTTTTTCATACAATTCCTTTCTATTAATTAAAGTACATATTTATTTTTAAAGCATTGGATTTATTTCCCACAGCATCTATAGCATAAATCAAATGATAATAATAGTTTACTGAATAGTATCTGTACGGGAATGATCCGCCAACTTCGATGGTATCGGTTGCTCTTAGTCTGCCATTCACCCAAATTTCACGCACAAATTGAGCTACCCCTGAAGAACCGGTATCAGCAAGATAATTATCATCACCGTAAAACCAACTACTTACACGTTGTGAATTCGCATAAATGGTACATTCATTTTGAGTTTCAGAAGTATCATTATTTACGGTGCAGCTGACACTTCGATTAGAACTCTCAGCTGCTGTCGCTTCAACATCTAGTACGGGTGTAAAAGGTGGCGCAGTATCAGATTTTGTTTGATAATAATTTATCGTCGACATATTTCCAACCCTATCTTGAGAATAAGCATAAAAATAACCTTTTGTAGTTTTGAATGCTCCAGTGTATCGAGTATAATTTGTTTCTCCTTGCAATCTATAATATATTGCAGATATGCCACTTTCATTATCATTTGCAGATAGACTTACGGTTACTGCCGTATTTACATAATTTGCTGGAGTTGTATAGCTTACTGTTGGATTTATGCGGTCGATTAGAGATTCTGTAATTGTTACACTTCCGACGTTGCCATTAGCATCTCTTGCCCATAAATAAATTGTTTGATTTGAAGTTAATGTTCTTTTTACGGTATGGGTTTTTCGATTAGAGATTGTACTCCATGTGCTCGGCCTGCTATTTGTTGTTGTCCAAGCATATCCCACAATACCACTACCGTTATCTGTAATCACTACAGAGATTGTATCGCTATAAACCCAACTTAATGCTTTTGTTACTTGGAATGTTGGTGGTGAGGTATCGCAGCTTTGAGTATTACATGCTCTTTCGTCTCTTCCTGTACCACATGTTGTTCCTAGGTAGGTATCTTTTAGTTGGTAATTTCGATATTGAACTCCACCACCACATGTTTTACTACAAGTGCCATAGTTGCTATCTGTATAGGCTTTTGTCGTGGTTGTACAACTTTTATATATGGTATAACTAGATGTGTTTTGACCAATATTTCCACTTGCATCTTGGATAGTTATATATACTTTTCTTGTCCCTCCATCATAGTCTCCTGGTAATGTCCAATTTTTACTGCTT
>CALVQE010000052.1 GCA_944355355.1 uncultured Bacilli bacterium | reverse complement strand
CTAGAAAAATATAGAAAAAGGTCTTATAAATAAAGGGAAAAACAATTGGTAGTGTATAAAACTTTGCACACTACCATCCAAACTAAAAGGAGAAAAAATGAAAAAATGTTTAATAATTTCAATTATTCTATTAATTCTATGTCTAATAACCTTAGGAATTGTAACGAAACTATCTGAAAATGAATCCCTAAACTCAAACGAAAATAATACGACAACCGATGAACCTGCCAGTCCTAACAACATACCATTTTCGTTAGATATTAATTCAGAATTTGTTCAAAACTTATATAAAATGGCAAGTCCAAGTAGTGACGCGGGTGTTTTAAAAGATTTATATGATGATGGAATTCCTTCCAATACTTACATTTTAGCTACAGGAGCAATGAATTATATCCGAAAGAATATTCCTGTAGATTCAGAAATGATTCAAAATCACATGTTTACCACTACGATCACCAAAGAAGATTTAAAACAGCATATTGAAGAAGTTTTTGGGAGTATTAATTATCAAGACGAAGATTTCTATGTTCTAAATTACGAATATGGTGTTTGTGGATTTACTTATCAAGAAGAACTAGAAAGATATGAAAGCTTAAATGGATGCGGTGGCTCGATGTTTGAAAGTTTTAAACGTAAGTTAATATCTGCTCGCGAAGAAGATAATTACTTTTATATCACCGAAAAATCAATCTACATTTACAATGATTGGGATGACTATATAAGTAGAAGATATATTTATTCAGATTATAATCAAGAAAAGATGCTTGATTATATTGAAACGAGTTCTAATGAAAGTTTAACTATTACGGTAGACGATTACTTAGAAGAGGCTATTACTTATGACTATGTTTTTGAAAAAAATAATGATCGATATATCTTTAAAGGACTACAAAAAAATAGTAACTAAAGTTATAATGTGATAAAATAAAACAAGAAAAGAGGAATGACATGAAAAAAATTATTTTAACCGGTGATCGCCCGACAGGTCGTCTTCACATAGGCCATTATGTTGGTTCGTTAAAAAATAGAGTAGAAATCCAAAATAAAGGACAATGCGATGAAATGTATATCATGATTGCCGATGCTCAAGCCCTAACAGATAATGCGGACAATCCAGAAAAAATAAGAGAAAATATTATGGAAGTTGCCCTAGACTATTTGTCTGTAGGATTAGATCCTAGTAGAGTTACTATTTTTATCCAATCTCACGTTAGTGCTTTAACCGAGTTAACGTTTTACTATTCCAATTTAGTTACCGTATCTCGCCTGCAACGAAATCCAACCGTCAAAAACGAAATCAAACTACGTAACTTTGAAGCAAACATTCCAGTTGGGTTCTTTACTTATCCGATTAGTCAAGCCGCAGATATCACCGCTTTTAAAGCCAACATTGTACCTGTAGGTGAAGACCAATTACCGATGATTGAACAAGCTAGAGAAATTGTCCATGCATTCAATCGTGTCTATAAAAAAGACGTACTTGTAAAACCAGAAGCTGTTTTACCTGAAACCGAAGCTGCTTTAAGACTTCCTGGAACAGATGGAAATGCCAAAATGAGCAAATCATTAGGAAACTGTATTTACTTAGCAGATCCGAAAGAAGAAGTAGAAAGAAAGATTATGGGAATGTATACCGATCCAGATCATATTCATGTAAGTGACCCTGGAAAAGTAGAAAATAATACTGTTTTCACCTATTTAGACGCCTTTTCAACAGAAAAAGACTTTCAAAAATTTTTACCAGAATATAAAAATCTTGATGAATTAAAAAATCACTACCGTCGTGGTGGTGTTGGCGATGTCAAAATCAAAAAATTCCTTTTAAATATTATGGAAGAAATTTTAACACCTATCCGCGAGAGAAGAAAATACTATGAAGCGCGAATTGATGAAGTGTATAGTATTCTTGAAGAAGGATCAAAGCATGCTTCAGAAGTGGCCAATAAAACCTTACAAGAAGTTAAAGAAGCAATGAAAATTAACTACTTTGAAGATCGAGAACTACTAGAAACTTATCGGCAGAAATACGCAGGAAACAAAGAAGAAAACTAACCTAAACCCTCGAATTTGTGCTATAATATTAGTACAACGTGTAGCTATTCAAAAGGCTCAAGACCAGTTGAATAGCTTTTTTTCTAAGGAGGGTTTAAAATGAGAAATGTTGGCGATTATATTGTTTTTCGAAAAGATGTTTGTGAAATTGTGGATATCAAAGAAAATCCCTTTAATCATGTTATGAGTTATACCCTAATACCGATTACCGATCAATCTTTAAAAATGAATATTCCAATTGACAATGCTTCAATCCGGGATCTAATGACTATGGACGAATTAAATACATTAATTCATGAAATACGTGATATCCCAGTGATTGAAGTCGAAGACAAACAATTAGAGCATGAGTACAAAAGATTATTAAATGAAGGAACGAATTACGATTTAGTGCAAATCATTAAAACGACGTATTTACGCAATCAAAAACGTCTTGAAAACAATAAAAAAATTAGTGACAAAGATCACCGTTACTTTGAAATGGCTGAAAATTATCTTTATAACGAAGTAGCTAAAGTTTTAAATATAGATTTAGAAAGTGCCAAAAATTATATAATTGAACATGTAAATAATTAATACAGTCCAAAAGGCTGTATTTTTTTACCAAAATATGCCAATCAAATGTTCGTGACATTTAAAACGAACTATTGTATAATAATTTTGGGTGAACAAAATGACAATAAAAGAAAAATTAACGATCTTAGCCGATTCTGCCAAATATGATGCCTCTTGTTCTTCAAGTGGTAGTACAAGACAAAACAAGGGCGGTTTAGGTAGTGCAAGTATAAATGGAATTTGTCATTCCTTTTCTAGTGACGGAAGATGTATTTCCCTTTTAAAAATATTAATGACCAACTGTTGCATCTTTGATTGCAAATACTGCATTAATAGAAAAAGCAACCAAGTGCAAAGAGCCATTTTTACCCCTGAAGAAATTTGTGAACTCACGATCAATTTTTATAAAAGAAATTATATTGAAGGCTTATTTTTAAGTTCCGGGATTATCAAAAGTCCAGACTACACGATGGAAAAAATGATTGAAACAATCTATCTTCTCCGTCAAAAATATCATTTTAATGGCTATATTCATGCCAAAGCTATTCCTGGTGCCAGCGAACACTTATTAAAAAAATTAGGAACGCTAGTTGATCGGTTAAGTGCAAATATTGAACTTCCCAGTGATAATGGCTTAAAACTTTTAGCTCCCGAAAAAAATACCCAGAAAATTACTGGAATTATGTCATATGTCAAAAAAAATCAAAGTAAAACTTTTACTCCGGCTGGCCAAAGCACTCAAATGATTATTGGGGCTTCAAAAGAGAAAGACTTAGAAATTTTAAAAAGAAGTGAAAATCTTTACCAAACCTTTTCTTTAAAAAGAGTTTTTTATTCAGCTTATATTCCTGTAAATCATGACTCTCTTTTACCATCTTTAAAAACGCCACCTTTAAAACGAGAACATCGTTTGTACCAAGCCGACTGGTTATTAAGATATTATAACTATAAAGTGGAAGACTTACTTAGTGAACAAAATCCCAATTTTAATGTTTTATTAGATCCCAAAGCCGACTGGGCTATCCGTCATTTAAATGAATTTCCCAAAGAAATCAATCGAGTCTCTTACTATGACTTATTAAAAATACCTGGAATTGGTCCAACAAGTGCCAAAAAGATTATTTCATCAAGACGTTATTTTAAGATTGAATTTAATGATTTAAAAAAAATGGGTATCTCAGTAAAAAAAGCTAAATATTTTATCTTGTGTAACGGAAAATATTTTATGAATAAAGAGTTTTTTGAAGCTAGCTTTATTACCAAAAATATGATTTTAGAAAGTACCGAAAAGATAGACGTTCAAAAGAAACAATTGAGCTTATTTTATGAAGAATGAAAATATCTATATATATGAAAACTTTAAGGAACTTCTATCTTTAATTGCTTATTTAATCACCAATCAAATAAAGCCGTATAATATTCAAAAAAAAGAAAAAGTTACACCAAACTTATTTACGAATCTAATTCACTTAGACACTCATACTTATCAACAATTTTGGAACAAAAAATTATCATTAAAAGTACTTACTTTAATTAGAGATGCTTATCGTAGCGAAGACAAGTACAAAGAATTAGTCATTTATTATGTTTTGCTAAACTATCAAAAATATGGAGAAAAAGTAATTTATATGCGCAACTTAAAATGTACAAATAAACTTTTAGCTCTTGCCAAATATGTTCACAGTGAAACACACAAATGGAAGGGATTTTTAAGATTTCAAGAAATGGAAAATCATTTTTACTATGCAGAGTTTGAACCTATAAATGATATCTTAGAATTACTGGCACCTCATTTTAAAACCCGATTTCAAAGAGAAAATTGGTTGATTAAAGATGTAAAAAGAAAAAAATATGCCTTTAAAAATGAGAATCAACTATTTTTTCTCCAAGAAGAAGATATTCTTAAACTAGAATTAAAACAAAGTCTAAAAGAAGAGGAATGCGAAGATTTATGGAAAACCTTCTTTCATACAATCGCGATCAAAGAAAGAACAAATAAAAAGTGTCAACAAAATTTTATGCCTAAACGGTATTGGAAATATATGATAGAAATGGAGAAAGAATAATGAAAAAAGTAATTCAAGGAACTAAATTAGAAGAGAAAATGTTAGAAGCAGTTCATTTATTATGTGATACAACCGCAGTCACACTAGGGCCATCAGGCGTAAATGTTCTAGTAGATACAAAAGATGAACCACCTTTTATCACCAATGATGGAGTTACTATTGCCAAAAATATTGAAAGTGAAGATCCTACAGTTAATGCTATTTTAGAAATAGCAAAAGAGGCCAGTTTAAAGACAAATGAAATAGTTGGTGATGGAACAACTACCACCCTAGTACTTTTAAAAGAATTATATTTATTAGGATTAAACTTGTTAAAAATGGGAAAAAATAGTCAAACTATTCAAAAAGAATGGCATAAAGACTTAACAAACATCATTGCTGAAATAAAAAAATATAGTCATCTTCCAACTGAAGAAGAATTGCAAAATATAGCCGCTATTTCAGCCAATGATCGTATCTTGGGAACTTTAGTAGCTGAAGCCTTCAACAAAGTCAAAAAAAGAAGTTCAATTCGTTTAAAAGAAAGCTCTGATGAAAAAACATTTTATGAACTCCTAAATGGGTATACCCTAGATACCTCAGTATCTTATGAATACTTCATAAATAACGAAGAAAAAATCGAAGTGAATCAACCCAAAATTTATTTATTCAAAAATAAAGTCGAAACAATAGAACAAATAAGTCCGTTAATTAATAAAGTAATCGATGATAAAAAAGAACTTATTCTAGTCTTACCGGATATTTCTAAAGAAGTAAAAGAACAATGTATATCATTTCATTATCAAAAAATATGTACCATGTATTGTATATGTATACCAGAATATGCTGAAAGAATAATTGATATAAGAAAGGACTTAGAAGCATGCTTAGGAATAGAAAGTATAGATTTGTACCAAGATAGAATAGATTATACAGATTACGAAGCAACAATTTCGGGTGTTACCCTCACTAAAGAAACTACCACCTTTTTCTTTCAGAAATATCCTTATGAAAGAATTATCAAATTAGAAAAAGAATTAGAAGAAACAAAATCAGAATATCAAAAAGAATATCTTGCTGAAAGATTAGCTAAATTAACCACTGGTCTTTGTAATTTTTATATTGGAGGATATACTAAAGTAGAAAAAAAAGAACGTTTAATGCGAGCCGAAGATGCATTATGGGCAATTGATATAGCAAAACAAGGAGTTATCACTGGAGAAGGAGTTATTCTAGCTAAAATAAAACAAGATCATATAGAAGAAAATAGTATATATCAAGTCTTAGACAACCCACTGAAACAAATTTTAAATAATGCTGGAGTCGATGACAATAAAATAAGCGAAAAACTATTTCAAGACAAGGAAGCAAAAATATATGACGTTGAATTAGAAAAAATCATTCCTGCAAAAGAAAGCACCATCTTAGATGCTACCCTAGTGACGATTACAGCTCTAAAAAATGCCATATCTATAGCTCTCATGCTCTTATCAACACAATACTTAGTAATCAACGAAGAAAAAGAGATCAAAGAAATAGAAATTTAATGATAGATCAATCTTTAGACACACTGGTCATATTTTGGCAAAAAGCTAGGCGTTAATTGAAAAAATAAATTAGTCATGTTATACTTTGGGCATAGGATGTGAGAGTTATATGCGGTTAGAAAATGTTGCAAAGTTTTTCAACAAAAAACAAGAAAATATTAAAGTGCTGGATCATGTTACTTATCAATTTGAAATGAAGAAAATGTATGCTATTATAGGGCACTCAGGAAGTGGCAAAACGACATTAATTAACATTTTAGGATTAATTGAACCACCTACGTCTGGAAAATTATTTATAGATAATCAGGATGTTAGTCAAATGAATGATTATGAAATTTCAAAGTTACAATCAGAAAAAATCAGCTTTATCTTTCAAAATTATTATTTAGATGAAAATTTAAAAGCCTACGAAAATGTTATTGTCCCGCTCATACTAAATGAAAAAATCAAACGTCAAGATCGCAAAGAAATAGCAATAAATCTTTTAAAAAAGTTTGGCTTAGAAAATCGAGTAAATCATTTTCCTAAGGAGCTATCTGGAGGCGAATGTCAAAGAGTAGCTATAGCAAGAGCAATGGCCAATAATCCTGATATTATTTTAGCCGATGAGCCAACTGGTAATTTAGATGAAAAAAATGAAATATTAATATTTGAAGAATTGAAAAAATTAAGCCAAGAAGGAAAATGTGTTATTGTAGTTAGTCATAGTGACAGAGTAGAAAATTATGCTGACGTTCTCCTTACTATAGAAGGAGGAAAATTAAATGAAAAGTTTTCAAGATAAAGTTTTTTTAATTCGCTCTAGCATTTTTACTAAAAGAAATATATTACTTTCAATCATTCTGATTTTAATTCTTCTAATACTATTAGTTTGTTTTCATCTAATCTTTTTTGTGACTGACTATCAACTGATTAATGAAAGTAAAAATATAGACATGCGCACTCTTTTAGTTTATGGTGAAGAAAATAAAGATTTTTCTCAAATTGATAAGTTAGAACATGTAGTTTATAATAATAGTACTAAGTTTTATGGAGGCACGGCTAGAAACGTTCCAGAATTCAACGTTGATAATGCAATGGGCTATGTCGAAATTTATCCTTTGCTTCCTTCTAATAATATTACGATAATAGAGGGAAGAAATATCGAAAATAATTACGAAGCGATTTGTCCAATTAATTTTTATCCTCATAATGTATATTTAAATCAAAATACAAGTACGATGAAAATATATCCTAAATATTATATGGACTCAGATGATATCATTGGAAAGCGTTTTGTAATATCTTCAGAAAACGAAGAAAATAATGACATTACTGTAGAAGTCGTTGGACTATATGATCCAGAAGAAAATTTAAAATCAATTAGTAGCTGTTTTATTTCTATGCAAGATTATGATCAGATAATTAATCCATATTCTATGATATTAACGAGTTATGATGAAAACGGGAATAAATATGTTGAAAATATTGAGTATTCTGGAAATATGGTAGTTGTTGATGATTATGATAATGTAGAATCAGTTAAGCGAAGCATAGAGGAAATGGGATTTTCAGTTAATAATGCTTTTCATATAGATGAAGAAATTTTAAAAACGATTTTCACTATTCCTCTTTTAGTCAGTTTAATTGTTATCATATTGAGTCTTAACATCTTATATTCATTTATCAATAAAAAAATGAAATATCGCTTGCATAAATATGGTATTTTAAGAACATTAGGTTACAATAAAAAATTTATTGTTTCTATCGATACTTGGGAAAATTTATTCGTATTTTTAGGTAGTTTTATAATTGCTTTCTTGCTATATCTAACTATTTACTTTGTTCTATCCCAAACTCTATTAATTGAATTAACTTATGGTAATTTTATCCTTCATTTTCCAGTATTATATATTTTAGGACTCATTGCTTTATTTGTTATAACGATTATTGGTATTTGTAAACATAAATTAAAAAAGATTTTAAATCTTTCCATTAACGAATTGTTAAAAGATTAATTTGAAAGACAATACTTATCCCTTTGAAATGTCATACTCGTTTTGAGTAGAAAAAATGGAGGTTAAAATGATTTTATTAAAAAGCTTTTTTAGAAAAAAAACAACATTAAATTACATTCTCACTTATTTATTTGTCTTTCTTATATTAGTCGTATTTATTATTAGCAGAAAATACTACATTGAAAAAAATAAGGTTCTTGCATAAAAGTTGTGGGAATCTAAATAAATTATAGACAAAATAAAAACAACTTCCTATAATGGTTTTAAT
>CALVQE010000051.1 GCA_944355355.1 uncultured Bacilli bacterium | reverse complement strand
CGTGAGTTTACTCACTAAATGTGCTTCCAGCACCTAAAAGAAAGCCACGTACTTTCAGTGCGTGGTAGTTTACAATTTGTTCGACACACATGACAACCACTACTATCAGTCTTACCAGGATGAGCCGACACCATATTTGGAATAAGTAAACATATTAAACAAAATGCAAAAATAAATAAATCTTTCTTTTTCATATAACCACCAACTAACACTTTACTTCACAAAAGTTTCTTTGACATATCCATAATATCATAAAAACGACTTTTTGATAAGCCGTTTTCTATTGCTACTCGAAAGTTCGAGTTTCCTATCAATCTGGTGCAAGAAAAGAGACTTGAACTCTCACAAGCATAAGCTTACTACCCCCTCAAAGTAGCGCGTCTACCATTCCGCCATTCTTGCAAAAAATGGTGGAGCAGAGGAGTTAAAAATGTTCCTCATTTCCAAAAATATTATCGCATGTTTTCTCGGTTTTATCAATAAAAAAGTATATAACTACATATTAGAAAATAACGAAAAATAAAAAAAACGTACGTAATTTGTACGTAACTTCTATTGTCTTTTTAATTGATTTAGTTTGCTGATTGTAGCACTTTTCTTGTCAGGGAATAAATGATAATAAGTACTTTCTACAACTTGTACAGTATCACCTAATCTATCAGCAACATCACGACTGTCGCAACCTAAATGAATTAATAAGCTAGCATGAGAGTGTCTAAAACCATGCGGCGTAATTTTTTTAATTCCAGCTTCTTTAATAAATTTATTTAAGTGTTTAGTAAAAGTTGTTGGTGCAATATGAGTGAGATTTCCAAAAACGAAAAAGTCATTATTGAATCCATAAATTTTTTCCTCAGCTTTTTTATGTTCTTTTAGCATGCTGACCAATTCATCATCTAGATCTATTTCACGAATCGAATTGCTTGTTTTAGGCGATATTATATCCCATTCTCTATCTACTAATTTGTTCGTAAAAGTTTTATTGATGCTAACCGTTTTTTTTGAAAAATTTATGTCGTGCCAGTTTAAAGCAATCATCTCTCCTAACCGAAGACCTGTGTAGTATAGAAAAATATACATTTTTTTATCTAGGTCATCATCCACAAACTTTAAAAAAGTTTGAAATTCTTCATAAGTCCAAAAATTGTTTTCAGAATCTTTTTTCTTTCGCTGTACAGCCTCAATCTTTCTTTTTCTTAATTTATTAGCAATTTTTTTATCAAAATCATAATTATCTACAGCATACGCTAATATCTCTTGCATATAACCAATAATAGTGTTCTGATAACCTTCGCTAATATTTTTTTCTATTAGTTGTTGTCGCCAACTCATTAAAACATTTTCTTTAATAGATTTGAGTTTATAGCCTTTAAGCTCTTCTAAAATATTTTTATTAGCTTTTTTTAACGTCGAATAGTATGTTGTTGATTTTATTGCTTGTTTTTTATATTCTATCCATTCACAGTAGACTTGTTCGAAGCTAACATCATAGTTAACTTCATCAATCATAGTAATTGATTCTAAAAATCTTCTCTCCGCTGTCTTTGCATCATCTTTCTTTAAAAAGAGTTTTGATTTTTTTTGTTTACGATTTCCATATCTATCCGTAAATTGACACTTATAATAGTATCTTCTGCCGTCTTTTGTCCATTTTTCTTTTTTTTCCATGTAAACTGGCATATTTTTTCCCCCTAATCATATTTTTGTGATATAATTAGAGTGCATAAAAAAGAATTGTCTTGTCGGACTTTTTTATTTATGCACTCGGTCTAGTGTTTGCGGCACTAGATCTTTTTTTATTTCATGTTATCAATTAAATTGATAACAGCTTTTTTTTGCTCTTCGGAAAGATTTTTTAATTTTTCCTGAAGCATACTAGATGTATCTTTATTATCGTTCATCATAGGAACTTCATATCCCATTAACCAAGCTGGTTCAACATTTAAAGCTTCTGCTAAAATAGAAAGTTTCCATTGCCCTGGTTCGTATTTTCCAGAAATCCATTGACTTAAATCCGATTTGCTAATTTTCATTTTTTTACCATATTCGGATGTATATTTTTTACAAATTGGTTCACATAATTTTAAAATATCTTTTTGTTTTAAATTTTGTAATTGCATAATTTTTTTGAGTCTTGTAGATGTATTTTCTTTTCTCATAAGTCCTCCTTGTAAGTTTATTATAGTATATTAAGCAAAAAAAGTACAGTAAAAAAGTTCAGAAAAACTGAAAAAAAGTATTGACAACTAAAATATAGCAATGTATACTTGAAATAGTTCAGAAGAACTGAACAAAAAAATAGAGAGGAGAAAAGCATTATTTTATGTACAATTTTGATAAGTTGATAGGCCTCATAATTGAGAAATATGGATCTAAACGAAAATTTGCGAAAGACATGAATTTATCCGAAAGAAGTATATATCTTAAATTAATGGGAAAAAAAGAATTTAAGCCTACTGAGATAGACAGAGCTTGTGATTTGTTAAATATTAATGAGTGTGAAATACCTAAATATTTTTTTAGTAAAAAAGTTCAGAAAAACTGAACGTCCGACAAGATAAGGAGTAAATCAGATGAAAAAACTAATATGTCCATTGTCCGCAGAAGAAACTCTCGAAAGAATTTCAAAACAATGGGCTAACAGAAGAGATGTTATGGATATTGGTTTTATAGGAGATACAAAAGCAGGAGTTATTGTAAACGAGATTAGAGTTAATTTGGAAAACCAAGGATACAGACTTCCAAATAATTATATACCAATGCAGGCAGTTATTGACTATTTCAAAATCAATATTTCATATTTAAAAAAAGTTTCGCAAAAAAAAGATAAAAAGGAGTGCATAAATGAAAACGCAAATAATTAAAAAAAGAAGATTTAGGTGGGAATTAGTAGTGGGAATAGTGCTATTTGCCTGGATAATTTATAGCCTAATCGGAATTACTTTTGGACCAGAAAAAGCAAAAGAAAACGGCAATGTTTGTAAAGGATATGACTATGGATTTAAGGTTTGCCGTGGCGATATTAATAGAGATTAGGGGTTGTCGAATGCTTTTAAGAAAGGAGCAAATATGACAGAAGAATTTATTAAAAAATTAAGAAAATTAAAAAAGGACGAAAAATACGATTGTTCAGTAAATCCTACGATTGAAGAATGTTATGAATTATATGAGAAATACAAATTAACTTTTGAAAAATCAACTTATGAAATGCCTCATTTTTTGATCGACGGGACATATTTAAAAGACACAATTGTAATTAGGAAGGAATGTGATTAGATTGATTACATATAGAGAGTTTCAAGAAATATTGGAAACAAAAGATTTTGACTATTTGTGTAAATGGTTAAAAGAAAATTGGATAGTTATCTCCGCAAATGATTACTTAGAACAAATGAATTTGATGTTTGCAGAAAAATATAAGAACTACAATGGAACTTTAAACGATTTAGTTTCTAATTTGATTGGAGTGAATAATTCTTGTTGTTTAATTCCGTTTCATGAAATTGAACAATTTAAGAAAATCATTTTGGATTTAGATAAAGAAAGATGGAATGTTCTAAAAAGAATCATTGATGATAATTTTATTAAGATTGAAAAATTTCAAAAATTCAAAAATCGTGGAGACAATATTGCGATTGAGTTGAGAAACAAGCTTAGCATAGCTAGTTGGAAGACAGAAGAAAGTATCAATCAAGACAGATTTTGTATTGTGAGCGATGGAACAATTCACATGTGTGATAGAAAAGAGGAAGAAAATGGATCAAGAAATCACAGTTGAAACATTAAAAAAAGAGCTTTTGAAAAATTTATTGAAAGAAGTTAAAAATATGTGTCTTGAAGATAAAATTAATTTGCCAGAAATACTTTTAGAACATAAAGAACAAACAATCGAAGAGCTTATTAGTGAAATAGAAGATTTTAGAAAGAAAAAAGCAATATGAAAAAAACAGATTGGGCAGAGAAAATAATAAGAGTATGTTTATATATACTGTTGTTTTCGTGTATTGCTATAGTAGGACTTGTAATAATTTTTTGTATATTAACATTTTTTAGTTCATTTTGAAAAATTTCATCTATGAAAATAAGAAAAAGTAAGATGAATTACACCTTACTTTCGATCCAAACTAGTTGGGAAATATGTACACAATATTTTATGCCACAATGTTCAATGGTAACAAAATTGCGGGTATGCTCCAATTCGTTAAAAATTTTGTTGGCTACAAAGTACGAAGGAGTAGCTCCGCAAATGACATCGTTATCATCCAATTTGATCCAATTTCCTAACCAATTAAAATAAACCAATTTATTCACCTCGCTTTCGAGGTAATTATATCAAAAATATTTGAACACAAAAAAAAGAGATTTTTTGAGCTGTCGAATGCTTTTAAAAAAATCTCATGTAAAATTAAAAACTTTACTCTTCAATTTTAGCATAAATGAAGAATAAAGTCAAATTCGACAAGAAAAATTGGAGGGTAACAAATGGCAAGAAAAAAAGGGGTAAGGGTATCGTTTATTATGTATTATGACTGGAATGAAACTTTAGATATTTTAAATGATCAAGAATATCGTGAAATGATGAAAGCGATCATATCTTATGATCAAACTCGCGAAATGCCAAAATTTTCAAGTCGCATTCTTGAATTAGCTTTTGTACCTATTAAAAAGAAATTAGATGAAGATTATGAAGCATGGAAGAAACGCTGTGAAATTAATAGTCAGAAAATGAGAAAACGTTGGGAAAGAGAAACTCAAGAAGATACTACAGTATACAACAGTATACCAGAGGATACCACAGTATACCACAGTATACAAGAGTATACTACAGCTACCGATAATGATTATGATAATGATTATGACTTTAATAGTGTGTGTAATAATAACAGTAAAACTAAAGCGACCGATTTTCAAAGTCAAAAGTGTCATTTGGGAGCAACTGGAAAAAGTGAATCTTGTTTTTATTGCATGAAAAAAAATATTTGTCCGTTAAAAGAAAGCTCTAATTTCTTACTAATGCATGAAGAGGGCTTTGAGGAATGGAATCGTAAAAAAGAAGAGTTGCTAGAAAAATGGGTAGCGTTAAGACGATCCAAAAACCAATCTGCAGATATTAAATTGTTTGATTATAATTGGCTGGAGGATGATGGCTAATGTATGTTAATATTAGTCATTGCGATATAATCTGTCCAAACTGTCATCACCTTAATTTCTCAAAAGATACAGTTAAACAACTTTTATTAAGATTAAAAAAAATTAAATTTGAAGAAGATGAAACGAAAACAGTAAATTTTAATATTGTTTGTGATCAATGTAAACAAAAATTTGAGATCAAACTTAGTATATTGAAACACAGATCAATTTACATAGCCGACTAAAGAGTAGAAAGGAGACAAAATGCATTTATTTAGCAAAAAAAATTTAAAAGATCTTGAGAAACAATACCAACAATCTATCGAGATGCTTGATGAAAGATACAAGAAAACTATTGATAGAGATCGTGGGTGGTTGAAAGAATTGTTAGAAGAAAAATCGAATTTAGAAACTAAGTTGAAGTTGACGCAAAAAGATAAATCAAAATTAGAAGAAAAAATTAAAAGCATTTCTAATGATTATGAAAATCTTTTAGTGAAAGTAGATAAGCTTGAAAAAGAAGGAGTTATCCTGAAAGAAAAAGGTAAAAATATTTCTTGCAGTTATGGAGGTACAGTAAAACAAAATCGCAAATTATTAAAGCAAGTTGGAGAATTAGAGTTATATTGTAGAATCTTAGAAGAAAAGTTAAAGAAAAATGGAATTAGAAAGCCAACAATGCAAGATTTTCAAGAATATGAAATTACTCATAAATCTCCATTCAAAAAAGAGAAGCAAGAAGAAGGTTAAAACAATTGTACAACGGTGATTTGCTAATACAGTTAAAATGAAAGGGGAATTTTTAATGGAAATTACAAAAGTAACTGTAAAAAAAGAAACGAAGGAGAATAGTCGATTTTTAGGTTTTGCAGAGATCGTAATAGATAACTGTTTTGTTGTTAAAAATTTGCGAATCATTCAAGGAAAGGAACGCATATTTGTAGCTATGCCTAGTATCAAAGGAAAAGGAAAAGACAAATACCAAGATGTAGCTCATCCTTTGAATCAAGAATGTCGCAAGATGATTGAAGAGACTATCTTGAAAGAATACCAATCATTAGAATAGTATTTCGCCGCCAGCTTAATAAAAACTATATTTTTTTCACATACCTCTATCTAAACTTTAAAAATTGTCAATTTGAGAGGTGGCGGCACTCATAAGCAATTTATTAAGCCACCATATTTGCCTTAAAATATTTTAATATCATCTGATTTGTAGAGCTGGTGGCTCTCTACAAAAATAGAGAAGGAGGAATAATTTTGAATAATGATTTATCTAGTTTAAACAATTATCTTTTCGAAGAGTTGGAACGTTTAAATGATGATGAAGAGCTAGAAAAAAACTTGGATAAAGAATTAAAAAGATCCAAAGCCATTTCTAGTATCGCTAAAAATATTATTGATAATGCTAATGTCGTTCTAGAAGCAGCAAAACTTCAAAATGAGTACGGAATCGAAAAAAAAGAATTACCTAAGTTATTGCAAATAGAAAACAAGGAAAATTCAGATTCATGAAATTATTAAATAATGAACAAGATAAGTTTTTAAGAAAAAATGTACAAGATTTAACTAATCAAGAATTAACAGATTTAATAAATAAAAAATATAAAACAAATTTTAAAATTCAGCAAATTAAATGCTATAAAAATAATCATCATATTTCGAGTGGATTAAATGGTCAATTTCAGAAAGGACATACGCCAGCTAACAAAGGAAAAAAATGGAATGATTTCTTAACAAAAGAACAACAAGAAAAATTAAAAAAAACGATGTTTAAAACGGGTCAAAGGCCTTTGAATTATCGACCAGTTGGTAGTGAAAGGATTAATTGTTACGGATATATTGAAGTAAAAGTAAAAGATCCTAATTTTTGGAGATTAAAGCATCATGTGATTTATGAAGAAAAAAATGGCCCTATACCTAAAAACTGTAAGGTTATTTTTAAAGACAGAAATCGTTTAAATCTTGATGTTGATAATTTAGCTTTAGTAAGCAATTCAGAAGAACTCATTTTAAATCGAGAAAATTTGATTTATGATTCAAAGGAACTGACAGAATCAGGAATTCTAGTTGCCAAGTTAAAAGACAAACAAAATAAAATTTTAAAAAATAGAAATAAAAGGGGTGATTAAAATGATGTTTACATTTTTCTTGATAATGATTATTTTATCAAGTGGATTTGTTGGTTATCTATTGGGATTAAATAGTAAACAAGAAATGGATGTTAAATTAAAAGCAAAATTCGATGAAAAAGGTAATATTTACTTCTTAAAACAATATTTTATTCGAGGCTTTTTATTCAAAGTGAAAACAATTGCTCGTTATTCTGTAGAAAAGAATGAATTCCAGGTGTATTAAATGAGAAGGTATCGTGTCAGATTTGGAAGAAAAACTGTTAAACCATTTAAAAAAGCCGATATAGATAATATGATTATGATTTGCAAAAAAAGACGTGATCAAGCAATTGAAGATAAAAATAAAGAACAGGCTTATTTATGGGATCGTAATTATTTTCTTTTGCATCTCGGAAGAAATTTAGCTTTTCGTATAGAAGATTTATTACAATTAAAAGTTGGAGCTAATTTTAAAAATGGATCAATTTATGCAAGAGAATTTAAAACCGATAAAGAGCAGTCATTCGAACTAAATCCAAAACTTGTAAAGGACTTAGAGGATTATATAAATCGTAATAAATTATCCGAAGATGAGTATTTGTTTAAAAGCAGAAAAGGGATAAATAAGCCACCTACCAGACAACGTGCCTGGCAAATCATTAAACAGTTAGCTGATGAAGTAAAAGTTAATTATGTAGTCGGCACGCACTCGTTACGCAAATACTTTGCTAGAACGTATTATGAGAAGACAGGAGATTTAATAGGATTATGTGAATTATTAAATCATTCAGATCCTAAGGTTACGTTACTGTATATATGTTGGGAAGATAATGATAAAAACGAGAAGAGAAAAGGATTCTATATAGATTGATAAAACAAGGAGGTGAAATATATGGATTATGAATTATCGTTTGACATAAGTGAAGAAGAATTGAAAAAATTAAAAAAAATATTAACAGCAGATGGAGTAAGACATTACCTATTACAAACTTCAGCTGATGAACAATTAGATGTTATTGAATATCAAGAATACCAAAAAATTGAGAAAGAAAATGAATATTTAAAAAAGCAACTTGAAAAGAAGTATGAAAAAGTAGGAACTCTTACTGGTGAAATATTATACGAAGAAAATACCAGACTCACTAATGAAATAACAGTTATAAAAACAGAAAATCAAGAATTGAAGAAACAACTTAAAGAAAAAGAAAATCATCAAAATCAGTTTATAGAGTGGTTAGAAAATGAAAAAAAAGAACAATTTATTCAACATA
>CALVQE010000050.1 GCA_944355355.1 uncultured Bacilli bacterium | reverse complement strand
ATATTAAGAATGTTATGTGATAGAAAGGGAATAGAAATCATAGAAGCGGAAGTATGTCCAGATCATGTGCATATGTTTTAAAATGACAAATCCGTCATTTACTTTCTTTAAGCTTGTGATATAATCATAGCCAGAGAGGGATAATTATGTCAAAATTATTAATTGTGGAAGATGACGAATCTATACTTATGGGTCTGAAGTTTTGCTTAGAACAAGAAGGCTTTGAAGTGCAAACCGTTTCAACTGGCAAAGAAGCCCTAGACTTAAGAGAAGAAAAATTTAACTTAATTTTACTTGATTTGAATTTACCAGATATGCATGGTTTTGAAGTCCTAAAAAAGTGGAAAGATAAAGCCCCAGTTATTTGTTTAACTGCGTGTGATGAAGAAGTAAGTATTGTCCAAGGACTTGATATGGGTGCTTATGACTATATAACAAAACCATTTAAAACCAGAGAACTTATCTCTCGAATCAAAAACATTTTAAGAAGAGAAGGAACAAACAACAATACTCTTATTGAACTAGGAAACTTAGTAATTGACACCAAAAGTGCTAAAGTCCTAAAGAATGGCAAAGATGTATTTCTTACAAATATGGAATATAAAATTCTTTTAATTTTAGTTTCAAACCCCAAAATGGTTTTTACCCGTGAAAAAATTTTGGCGGATATTTGGGACGTAAACGAAGAATATGTCAACGATAACACCTTAACCGTATATATAAAAAGATTACGAGAAAAAATTGAAGATGATCCTAACCATCCTAAAATTATTGAAACTGTTCGTAAAGTAGGGTATAAAATAGGAGAAAATCTATGAAAAAAGAAAACAAAAAGTTTCTTACTTTATTACTTATCTTTTTTCTGATTGGTCTTTGGATACAAAGTGTATTTATAAAAAATATGAAACAAACAATTGTCCAAAACAACGCTTTAATCATCGGAACCGTTTTAAAAGAACATCCTGAGCTTGAAAAAGAAGTGATCAAAGCGATCGAAAGTGAAGACTATGAAGCCAATAAAGCTGTCTTAGAAAAATATGGCCTTGCCAACTTAGAAAGTTTAGACTATTTAGAAGAAGTACAAAAACTTCAAAGGAATATTTATATTTTCTATTGTATCTTTTTTATAATTTTAATATTGTTCTTATATGGCTATTTCAGACACACTCAAAAAGTTCACCGTCGTGAAATTGAAAAAGTTGATCAATATCTATTTACTTTGTTAAGTAATGACATAAAAGTGGATTTAAAAGACTTTCAAAGTGGAGAACTGGCAATGCTCCAAAATGATTTAATGAAAGTAACAAATCGGTTAAAAAACTCTTTAGAAAGCTCAACTAAAGACAAGCAAGAATTAGCGAAGACACTCGCCGATATCTCTCATCAGCTAAAGACACCTCTAACAAGCCTAGTCGTGATTAACGATGCTTTGACTTATAATGAAATAGACGATGAGCAAAGAAAAAAATTCTTGAAAAAACAAGAAGAAACATTATCTCATATAGAAAGCCTTATCAGTGTTTTATTAAAAACAAGCCAAATTGAAAGTGGTATGATTGAACTAAAAAAAGAAAAAGTAAATATGGAACAATTGATTCAAAATGCTGCCATGCAATTAGAAGTTATGCTAATTGCTAAGAATATTCGCTTAGAAACAAATATTGAAAAAGACATCTTTATTACCGGTGATCCTTATTGGTTAAGTGAAGCTCTTTTAAACATTATCAAAAATGCCTGTGAACACTCAAAACAAAATGATTCTATTAAAATAAAAGCTAAAAACACACCTATGTATACAGAACTGATCATTGAAGATGAAGGCGAAGGTATTGATAAAAAAGATTTGCCTCATATTTTCAAACGTTTTTATAAAAGTTCACCAAGTAAAGATAGCATAGGCATTGGTTTAAACTTGACGAAAAGTATATTAGATAGAACAAATGCTACAATCAGAGTAGAAAGTAAAAAAGGCTTTTTTACTCGCTTTACGATTCATTTCTATACAAATGCAATATAAAAGGAGAAAAAATAATGTTACCAACGATATTTCAAAATAAACAATATGATGAAATTATGTATGATTTAGTAAATCCATTCAAAACAAAAGAAATGAGTTTAAAAGACTTAGGCGGTTTAGAAGAATATATTTTAACAGATGACCAAATTCCCAAGGAAAAATGCATTCTATTTGTACAGCAAATTAACAAAATTATTTCATCAAAAATAAAATACTTTGAAAGCACTTTGACTCCTGAAGAATGCACATCTATTCTCTTAACATTATACCAGAAAAAAGGCATTGACTTGTCGACCCTAATAGAATGGGCTTTTCATTGTCCATGTTATATTGGCACAATTCTAAATGCTGTTTCGAAGGACTTAAATGACAAAGACTATATGCAGATCTATTGTCTAATTAGTGAAGATATTTCGGACTTATTAATTGCTGTCTATGATCTGGAAACAAAAGGTACACCAATTTCTATAGCAGAAGACAAAAAATACCTACATGAAAAATATGCTATTGAAGAACCGTATGCCTTAAAAAAATAATGACAAAATTGTCACTGAAAATGTCATCAAAAAGTCATAAAGAAAAAATATAATGGAACTATGAAAGGAAAAAGTTTATGGAAATATTACAAGTAAAACATTTAAAGAAAACCTATGGAAAAGGTAGTACTTTAGTTAATGCTTTAGATGACATTTCATTTACAGTTGAAAAAGGAGAATTTATAGCCATTGTCGGTCCTAGTGGCAGTGGTAAATCAACACTTCTTCATATTTTAGGAGGAGTAGATAAACCAACAAGTGGCGAAGTTATTGTTGAAGGGCAAAATATTTTTAAACAAAACGAAAATAATTTAGCCATTTTTAGACGCAGACAAGTTGGCTTAATCTATCAATTCTATAATTTGATTCCCATTTTAGATGTCGAAGAAAACATTGCTTTGCCAGTTCTATTAGATGGTAAAAAGCCAGATCAAAAATTTATGGGAGAGTTAATAGATACATTAGGATTAAAAGAACGTATTCATCATTTACCTAATGAATTATCTGGAGGTCAACAGCAAAGAGTTAGCATTGGTCGTGCCTTAATCTATCATCCGTCTTTACTACTAGCTGATGAACCAACGGGAAATCTTGACTCGAAAAATAGTGAAGAAATTATGGAACTATTGGAAATATCCAACAAAAAATATGGTCAAACAATTATAATGATTACTCATGATGAAGAACTTGCTATGCATGCTAGTCGAATTATCACTATCGAAGATGGCAAGATAAAAAGAGATGAGTTGGTAAAATGAAAATATTAAATCGTTTGACCATCAAACACTTATGGATGAATAAAAAAAGAACTCTCGTTACCATCATTGGAATTACCTTATCAACAGCTTTAATGATTGGCATCGGGCTTTTAGTGTCAACATTTGTCCGAGCTATGCAAGAAGACGCTATAAAATATTCAGGATCTTACCATGCATACTTTGATAACGTTACCAAAGAGGAAAAAGATAAATTAAGTCTAAATATTAATTTTGAAGATACGTACAGTTATGGAGTGGTGGGATATAGTTACATAGCTAATCACAATAATTATAAACCTTATCTTTATATTGTTTCGGCTGATAAAGAATTTTTAAGTCATGAAGAACTAGTTGAAGGATCATTACCTCAAAATAATAATGAAATCGTTTTACCTATGCATCTTATAGAAAATTTGGAAACACCTTTTAAAATTGGCGATAAAATCACTTTAGAAATTGGTCCAAGAATTTTAGAAGGCGAAGAAGTGCTTTCGAATAATATTGCATTAAATACCGATTATTCTTTAGATGAATTTAAGTCTTTAGAAACATTACGTCCTGAAAAGACAAAAACCTATACGATTGTAGGTTTTATAAGCCGTAGTAAAAATGAAGACTATTCCGCTCCCGGATACACCGCTATGACTACTCAAGAAGAAGACGTTTATACGTATCGTCTTTATGGCGAATACAAAAGTGTTCGTAAGACCTATGACCTAACCGAAGAAATATGTAATGGTTTAAACACAATGGCTACCTGCAATACAAATGACAGTATTTTATACTACTATGGTGTATCACGTTATTCCAATATTACAAGAAGTATTCTAACTATTCTCGTTATTGCGTTATCTCTAATTAGTATTGGCTCAATCATTGTAATCTATAATTCCTTTGCAATTTCGACAATGGAAAGAAAGAAGTCTTTTGGACTATATTCAAGTCTAGGAGCTACCCCAAAACAAATAAAATATACCGTGTTTTTTGAAGCTTTCGTTGTCGGTATAATCGGTTTAATTATCGGCTTAGTCGGATCCTTCGCCGCAATCTATATTTTAATAGAAGTGTTAAACTATTTAATCGAAGATTCTTGGGGGATGCATCTTGTTTTCACCGTTGAACCATTATTTGTTATTATTCCAATTTTCTTTATGATCGTTGTCATTTACTTATCTGCTTATCTACCTGCAAGAAGAGCAAGCAAAGTAAGCCCTGTCGAGTTAATACGAGAAAATGATGAAATAAAAATTCCGAAAAAACAAGTCAAAACACCAAAATGGATCCGTTCTATTTTTGGCATGGAAGGCGAAATTGCTTTAAAAAATATGAAGCGCAACAAAAGAAAATATCGCATTACGTTGTTGTCTTTATTCATAAGCATTGTCCTCTTTATTTCATTTAGTACTTATCTAAAAATAGGGCTATCTATTACCGATATTAATGAACTTCCAGCCTATGATATTCTTGTGAATACAAGTGATGAAAGTAAATTAAAAGAAGTAGTCTCTTTAGAGGAAGTAGATAAATACTACCTTGCTAAAACAACAGCTATGAACTTTCGGGTAGATAATAAAAATGCTTATCAACAAGACTTTCTACAATATACAAATGAAGTGTCCGGAGAAGAAACACATTGGCTTATACTCATTATCTTACAAGATCAAGATTATCATGACCTAGCAACGAGTCTTGGAACTAATTTGGATACAGGTATCATGTATAATTATATGGATTACACCTATTATACAGCCAATACTCGCAAATCTTACCATACAAATATTTTTACGCAAAACATAGACAAAATAACGTTATGTGATTCTGAAAATGCCCGTTGTGAAGAAATTTCAATGAAACTAACTACCGAAAAGAAAGAAGCTATGACCTATCTAGATCTTGAAGAATATCCTCCAAAACTAATTATTTCTGAATCCATGGCGAAATCTTTAGAAGCGGTAGACTATTCAGCCCTAACTTCTAGTTATGCCTATATCGTAAGTAAAGACTATGAAACTTTATATGACAAGATAGATAAAAACTACAGTAAATATTCAAGTGGCTTTTACTATGATTCACCAAAGATAATCTATAAGCAACAACAAAATACGATTCTAGCTTTAAAAATATTATTTTACGGCTTTATAACTTTAATTGTCTTAATTGGTGTAACCAGTGTCTTTAATACTATTTACACAAGTATTCATTTACGAAAAAAAGAATTTGCCATGCTAAGAAGTATTGGCTTATCCCCAAAGGGATTTAATAAAATGCTCTTCTTTGAATCCTTCTTCTTTGGAATTAAATCTCTATTCTATGCTCTGCCAGTATCTTTTGTTTTAATATTCTTAATCAATCGTGCGGTAAATGGAATCTATGAGTTTGGCCAAATGGTCATTCCGTGGACGAGTATACTCGTTGCTATCGTAGGAGTATTTCTACTTATCTTAATTACAGTTCTTTACTCGGCCCGCAAAATAAAAAAAGAAAATATTTTAAGCGCTTTAAGAGAAGAAAATATTTAAGAAAAAGTCTCATAATCTAAAAGTTATGAGGCTTTTTGTATATATTTTAAGAAAAATAGTTATTCTTATTTTGACAAATAGCATATTTTATATTAAAATGAAATACATGGAGCCGTAGCCAAGTGGTAAGGCACGAGTCTGCAAAACTCCCATGCGTCGGTTCAAATCCGATCGGCTCCTCCAAATAGAAGCTAAAAGAAGACAAAAGTTCTTCTTTTTTTATAAATTTTAAAAAATGTCAAAAAGTATCAAATTAGAAAAAAAATATAAAAACATCACAAAAAGGTCTTGAAAATGCATTTTGTTTTTGATATATTTTTAACATAGAGAGGAGATAAACGAGATATATGGAAAAGAAAAATATGGTATTGCTTACAGTAATCGCTGTTGCAACGTTATTGGTAGCTGTTGTAGGAGCAACATTTGCATACTTCTCAACAACTTCATCAAACGAATTTAATGGGGCAGGAACACAAGGTAATACAAGTGTTGGCTCAGGTAATGTTACTGGAGACAAAATCGTTATTGCCGAAAGTGATGAAGACGCTGGTTCCTTTACTGCTACAGATGTATATCCAGGACACAAAGAAATTGCTGGTATTCATGTAAATGCTAAAAGTAGCGCAAGCGTAAGTAGTAAAATTAAAATTACTTATGATGTAACAGAAAACACTTTTGGTGCTGATTCAATTAAAGTTAGTCTTTATAAATCAAGCCAAAATACAACAGTAAGTGATGACTGGTTTGGTTGCACAAAAGTATCTGAAGGTGTAGGAGACGAAATTCATTATTATGAAAATTGTACTAAGAATGTTCCTACTGATTTAACTGGTGCAACTCTTGTAGGTAGTGAACAAGCATTAACTGGCGGAGCTCAAACTATTACATTATCAGCTAGTGAAACTTTAACTTCATCTCCAGATGGTGTTAATACCTATTATTTCGTAGTTGTAGAGTTTGTTAATAAAGGATCAGATCAAACTGCAACTGATGCAGACAAAACTCTAACAGGCGATATTAAGATTGACGTTATTTAGAAACTTCAATGAAAACTCTTGAATATGATTCAAGAGTTTTTTGTTGCTCTTAATTTTTCTTTGTGTTATAATTTCAATATACGACAATAGGATTGGAGAGTTTGGTATGAAAGACGAAAAGGGTGTGACAAATAGCCAGTATATTGACTATGAAGAACAATACAAAGAACTACTACAAGAGGAAGAAGAAAAAGAAAAAAAACGTAAATTTTTGCTTCTCTTAATTTTATTATTACTATTATTACTAATCCTTTTAGGTTCATCATTTTTCTATTACAAGATGTTTGGAGGAAATAGTACAACGATTGATCGTGCATGTACCATTAATTGTGATACCAATGGCGATGGAAAATGTGATTGGAATTGCGATACAAATAATGATGGTAAGCCAGATTTTAATGTCGATTTAGATGGCGATGGTATTTGTGATTTAAACTGTGATACCAATGGTGATGGCAAACCAGATTTATTTATTGATTATAATGATGATCGAGCTCCACATTTTAATATTGATACAAACTTAGATGGTACTCCAGATAAGAACCTAATGAATCAAGATACAAATAATGACGGTGTTTGCGATTTAAACTGTGATACCAACAATGACGGATGGCCAGAAACCAATATCGATTTAGATGGCGATGGCAAAGCGGATATTAATATTGATACTGATGGTGATGGCAAAGCAGATATTAATATTGATATTGACGGTGATGGTAAAGCAGATATTAATATTGATACTGATGGCGATAATCAATGTAATGTTAACTGTGATTTAGATGGGGATAATAAGCCAGATATAAACATTGATTATAACGACAATAAAGAGCCAACATTTAATGTGGATACCAATGGTGATCAAACGCCAGATCATAACTTGATGGATCAAGATACTGATGGTGATGGCAAATGCGATTTAAACTGTGACACCAACAACGAAGGATGGCCAGAAACGAATATTGATCTAAATGGCGATGGCACACCAGATGTGAACATAGATCGTGACGATGATGGAAAACCAGATATGAATATTGATATTGATGGTGATGGAAATCCGGATATTGATATTGATACCGATGGCGATGGCACTCCAGATAAAAATTTAAGCAATCAGGACACAAATGGTGACGGTGAATGTGACAAAAACTGTGATACAAATAATGACGGTATCCCAGATAAAAATGTTGACATTGACGATGACGGCAAATGTGATTTAAACTGTGACACCAATGGCGATGGCAAAGCGGATACAAACCTAGACACAGATAACGATGGTAAATGTGATGTTTACTGTGAAAATGAAGAAGGTCTTTTAGATATTACAACAGAGGAAAATGCTATTTTGTACACAGTTTATAATAAAGATGTTATTGCAAATGGCATTCAACCTGGATGGAAAGATACATTAAAACTATCTATTCGAAATCAAAGTAATAAAACTTTAGTATACAGCATTAAATTTAGTGAGGTATACAATGACTTTAATCCAACGAGTGAATTTGTCTATCGGGTAAAAAGAGATGGAATTACGATTATAGGAGAAACTCCTTCTCCAACATCTGATGCCTATATTTTACAGAGTGTTTTAATTCCTGCAAATACAACATATGAATATGAAATCGAATATGAATTTATAGAGACTGGGTATCTCCAAAACTATCAAATGGGTAAAAATTTCCGTGCAAGAATTGTCGTAGAAGCAAATTAATTGCTTCTCTTTTTGGTGAATTGCCAAAGTAAATGCAACATAAAAAAACAGTAAATAAAATGAAAAAGTAACTGCAACAAAAATTGCAG
>CALVQE010000049.1 GCA_944355355.1 uncultured Bacilli bacterium | reverse complement strand
CGTTTTTCTAACTCATCATCAATATCTAATTTTTCCTTTATTATCTGCATAACTAATCAACTCCTTTCAAGCATATAAAAAAGGCTAACCGAAATTAACCTTTCATATATTACAAGTCGATTAGTTCGACTAATTTCCCTATGGTGCCGATTGGCAGAATTGAACTGCCCTCTGATGCTTACCATGCATCTGTACTACCACTGTACTAAATCGGCTTAAATTCATTCTAACATAAAATGAGACTAATGCAAAGAAAAAATTGAAAAGATTGTTCTTTTCAAAAAATTAATGTTGTTAGAAAACATAATCCTATACCAATTAATGTGGGAATAAGAAAAGCTAGTATGGCATAAAAAGTACTCTGTGTTTCTTTTTTGATTGTAAGTAATGTTGTGGCACATGGGAAATGACATAGACATAGTAGTAAGAAATTGATGGCTGTTAACGTTGTCCATCCATTAGCAATTAAGATTTGTCTTAAACTTTCAATGGATTCATATTCAATTAAGCTGCCACTGTTGGTATAACATAGTAATAATATAGGGATTACAATTTCATTGGCAGGTATTCCTAATAAAAAACTTAAAAGAATTATTCCATCTACGCCAATGAGTAGTCCGAAAGGATTAAGTAAGTTATAAAGTCTTTCTAGAATGGTTATTTCTCCTATGTTTATGTTCGCAAGAAAATAAATAAGAATTCCGGCTGGAAAGGAAACTAACATAGCTCTTTTTAAAACTGGTATGGCTCTTTCTTTCCAAGAATGTAGTATTGTTCCAATTATTTTAGGTTTGCGAAATGATGGTAGTTCTAAAATGAACATTGATTTTTCTTCTTTTAAGAGAAAATGATTTAAGATTTTGGTAACTATCCATGTTAGGAAGATACCTAATAAAATTATACCTAGTAAAATAAGGGATGAAGTCATACTTCCTAAAAAGCTATGATCGGTTACAAAGAACATGTTAATTACACATATCATGGCAGGAAAACGACCGTTACAAGGCATGAAAACATTCGTTAATATGGATAAAATACGCATTTTTTTACTTTCCATTATCCTAGTACTTGTTACACCTACTGCATTGCATCCTAGACCCATACACATGGTTAGGCTTTGTTTGCCACATGAACCACATTTGGCAAAGGGTTTGTCTAGATTAAAAGCAATACGAGGAAATAGTCCATAATCTTCTAATAAAGCAAATAAGGGAAAGAAAATAAGCATTGGGGGTAACATTACTGAAACAACCCAATAAAGGGTACGATATCCTCCTAATAATAATGGATTTAAGATGGAATCTGGAAGAAAGGATAACGCATTAAACAGGAGCAATTCTAGATGTTCAAAGAAGTTAAATAACCATGATGAAGGGATATTGGATAGATATATGGTAAGCCATAGAATGATAAAAAGCATGAGAAGCATTGTAACAAAACCACTGATAGGATTCGTTAAAAGTGTGTTCCAAAAGTGATCTTCTTTTTTTTCTTTTTCTTGGGTACGGTCAATAACATCACTTAAAAGCTGGGTGCCAAATTCATGATAACTTTCTAATAAGTCAATTCGAGTAAGTGATTTTCGATAAAAATTTAGTTTGGCATTTTTCTCTTTTTCTTTTAGTGTTTTATTGTTTGTCAAATAAGTTAGAGGTTTTTCTATATATTCACTCGCCCATTGCAAATAATTTTCGATTTTAGGGGTGTGTTTGGGGATAATTGGATAATGGGTATGTTCTATAAATTTATTCATTGTTTCACATAGTTCTTCGATGCCCTTTTTTTCTTTGGCATTGGTTGTAATAATGGGCAAATTTAGCTTATTCTTTAATTTGGACACATCAATGGTAATATTTCTTTTTTGGGCTTCATCAAAAAGATTCAAACAGGCAATTACATTTATTTTTATATCTAACACTTCTAAAAGAATTTCGATACTTCTTTCTAAATTTGTGGCATCTAAAACTACGACGGCTATATCATAGTCTTCTTCTTGGATATATTGACTAGCTATTTTTTCTTCTTTACTTTCTCCTATTAGAGAATAAGTTCCTGGTAAGTCTATTACTTCCCATAATATATTTTTATATGTAAATTCACCCACTTCATTTTCTACAGTTTTTCCTGTCCAATTTCCTGTATGTTGGGTTTTATTGGTTAGAATATTAAATATCGTTGACTTTCCGACGTTTGGATTGCCAATGAAACAAGCTTTTTTTCTTTTCATATTTCCACCATTATTTTACTTGCATCTTCACTTCTTAAAGCGAATGTACAACCTTTTATTTGATACGCGATTGGATCTTGTAAGGGACTTTTAAAAACACATTTTATGCGGGCGTTTTTGATTAAACCAAGATGCATTACTTTAAAATATTTTATTTCTTCTAAAGCGATACTTGTGATTGTTCCTTCTTCATTAATGTTTAATTTACTAAGCATCTTTTGCATATCATCAAACCTTTCTACGGTAGTATATGATTGGTCTAGAATTAGGTTTCTACACATATTTTTTATTAAAGGCGGGATATTATGTTTCCTCCAAATCTAGATCCACAGGTTTATGCCTTATCTGCTACTATTATTGGGGCGGTTATTGCACCGGAATTAAATCGGTTTGAAGCTTTGACTGTTGGCAATTGGCTAGTTTTAGTTGGTGAATATCTGCGGGCGTATGCTGGGCAAGTTACGCTTATTGAAAGTCGCGAATGCGCTGGACAAGTACAATCTATCAATATGAATGCAATTATCGATGCATTAAAAAGAATGGAATGTGAATTAGAAAAGTTAAAAAAAGAAACCCTTTAGTTTCTTTTGTTTTCACTGATTAATTCCATATCTATAGTTAATTGTTTTATTCTTTCCATGATACGACGAGATTTAATTTTTTCTTCACTACTATCATTTAATAAGAAATGGCTTTCTAATTCTTTTAATGTTAAATTTGAAGTAAAGAATGTTGTTAAATTTGCATTCATTCTCGATTGTAAAATTGTACCTAATACTTCATCTCTACCCCATTCACTTACTTTTTCAGCTCCAATATCATCAATACACAAAATATCAATGGTCTGATACCTTTTAATACGCATATCATAAAGTTCCCAATCGGATTTTAAAGTTCTTAGTATTTCTGGAAAATAGATGATTTCTACAGAAACATTTTTCTTCTCTTCTAATTCATGCAAAAGAGCACTAATCAAAAAAGTTTTACCACAGCCGAAATTGCCATGTAAGTACAGCCCTTTCATTTTTTTTGAAAAATCAAACTCTTCATAAAAATGATCTAGCCACCGAATCACATTTGCGCGTTTTTTGTCTTTTACATCAATGTCTTTCATTCTAGCTCGTTCATTTATTTTTTCTTCGCTTATTTTCTTGCTTTTTAATTCTACTTCTTTTTTCTTGTATTTACATGGGACATAAGTAAAATATGTTTCTCCTTCTTTTTTTTCTAGCATAAAGACATGACCTCGATAAGCATTTTGACATTCAAATAATCCTTTACATTTTTGACAATGGTCCAGTTCAGTCAAAATATCTTTTAGCTTTGTTGTTTTTTTCATAGCTTCTTCGTCGTCTAATTCAAAACGCTGAACTAATTTTTTGAATCTTGGATCTTGTAAAGCCTCTTGATAATTTTTTGCTAATGTTTCATGGTCTTTTTTAAAATACATTTTTACACATCCTTTTTTCTTACTCTCGTTTTATCATGGTAATGCATGTTGTGAGCCCAAACATAATAGTCATTTTTTAAAATATAATGCGTTATTCCTACTACTTGATTTTTTAAAAACTGCCAAGAATTGTCTTTTAAATGGTCATTTTCAAAACGAATTATTTTGACAGGAAAATGATTATGTCGCAACCAGATAGCTATTTCATTATTTTCAGCACAATTTAGCAAGTGATTACGTTCTGTAACATACTGATTAAATGTTTCTGGATCTTTAATATCTTCCACTTCTAATTGCAGTTTGCGAAAACGTTCTTGGTCAGGATTTTGGAAGGCAACATTTGTCCAGCAATGAAATTCGCGGCCATAAGAATCTTGAAATATCATCACTAAAATTCCTTCGACGAGTTCTTTAGGAAAATGATCATAATCCCCTTTATTAAACATTATTTTTTTTGCCTTTAAAAGATTAGCTTTTGTTTTTAGAAGAAGAGCTTCTTTTTGAGTTACTAAATATTCTCTTTCTTTAATATATAGTTCAATATCTAAATAGTTATAAATATCTCTTTCATCTATGGTTATTTTATTCTCCATACTTTTCTAACATACTTTCCAGCTCTTTTTCTTCTTCTTCGGTCATCATTTCTTTACTAATCTTTTCATCAAACCAAACTGGTACGTCTTTTGATACCGGTTTTGAGGATACTTTTGTTAATTTATTCGTGTACTTTTTGTGTTCTTTTTCAGCCACTTCCATAGCATCTTTTGCGGTTTCAATTCCAAGTCTTTTCCATTGGCCAGCGATGGTTTCAATAAAGGCATTGTTGAGTTTGTTATTGTTTTTCTTTAAGACATAATCAATTAATACATTAACTACAGCTGGTTTAAGTTCGATATCTACTAGGAGATATTCTAATAGCTTTAAGTCCCTTTGAGTTGGGATACCAGTTTTATATTTTGAGGCTAAAAAATCATAGGGAGTTGTGTTTTCGAAAACTTCGATAATTCGACCTTTTTTGGAGGTATCGCCTGCTGGGGTTTTTAAATATTCTGGTTGGGCTCTGTAAATAAGGGTTGGAAGTTTACCATGATTGTTATATTGATAATATTTACGGGTTTGAATTCTTAAATTTTCTTTATCTATACTACCTTTTTCATTAATTGACATCCGGATGATTTCACACATCTTTAAGGTATCTAAATTATAGGCAAAAGCTAAGTTATTAATCAATTCTTTGGTTCTTTTGGTTAGAGTTTTCTCGTTAATGAGACCTTTTGGTAAACTGGATACTAATAGATCAAAGTCAATTTGGTCTTGCATATTTAGTGGTAAAACTTCTCTGCCAATGGCATCAAAGGAAACGTTTTCACTACTTGTTTTAAAGATTTCATCAAAACGACTTGTTATTTCTTCATAATTTTTTAGGTTAAAAGAAACGATTCCATACTCTTTTTTTAAAAGGTCATATTCATAGGCTCCAATATTGTTATACAAAACAACATTAAAGATAGGATTAGCAAAGAATTCTTTAGGGGTCATTGGCGAATACAATTCATAAATATAGTTGTTTGGTTCGCCTCCTTCAAAATAGGTGCGGAGTAATCCCATGGCTTCAAGAGTTTTTCTGGCAAGCTTAATGTTTTCTAGATTTGACTTTAGAAGAGTCATCAAGTGATGATGGGTATAGTCTACACTAACAAAGGAATAACGGTCTAAATCTCGCCACAAAGTGAGATACAAACTTACAGCAAAGGCCCCGATAATCGGTTCATAAAAGCTCACCAAGTACTTGCGATCTTGTTCTGTTAAAATGGTTTTATTAATAACAATATATTTGTCCGCTGGTAATAAGGAAATCATTGACATAAACCCCGCCTTCTTGTATCCATTATAACGAATTCTATGGATTAGGACAAGTTAAAAAGAAAATCTTTACTCAAGATTTTCTTTAGCTGTTTCTTTTTTTGATGATTTATTTTGTTTATGTGTTAATTTTTCTTCTAGTTCATCGATTCGAACTGTTAATTTTTTGTTTTCGAAATGATTTGTTAAAACAATTATAATGGTAGCTACAACTACAAAGAATAAGTTCCATAAAATAACTGTACCATTGGAAATAGATGTGTCTCCTTTAGCCATTTCTTCAAAAACATCATAACGGTCTTCGCTGTTATATAGATTTGTGATGGCACTTAAAATTTGTTCATCCCAGCTACTAGAATAACCGGTAAAAACTTGGTCTCCAATGACAATAAATGGAACGCCATTGGATGATTCGCCAAGGAAGTCAGCAACTTCATCCATTAAATCTGCATTTTCGGTATTATACCAAACTTCATAGCCGACAACTTTAAAATATTTGCCGTATTCATCAATATTATCATTTAAGAAATTCAAGAAATTTTTACAATACGTACAACCACGACCATGGAATAAATAAATTGGAATTTGGTCATCTGTTTCTTCATAATTACTAAAATCATGTTCTATTTCTTCTTCGGTTAGAATTTCATCTAAATTTTGGGTTACATAATTATCTTCTGCATACACATGAACTGGTAAAATCATCAAACATAACAAAATTAAGGCGGTTAACTTTTTTATCATTTTTTACTCCTACTTTCTATTTTATTCTTTCGAACATGCTTACAACATCTTCGACAACATTTAAGTTCCCTTTTTCTAGGTCTTCTTTAACGCAAGTTCTTAAATGTCCTTTAATAATCTCTTTCCCTATACTTTCTAAGGACTTTTCTATAGCAGCGATTTGAATCAAAATTTCATCACAGTAACGATCCTCTTCCACCATTTCGATAATTCCTCGTATTTGCCCTTCAGCAATTTTTAAACGACGACTCAAATTTTTCTTTTCTTCTACAGTACGGTGTTTTTTTCTAGTATTCTTTGCATCACTTTTCATTTTGCACCACCGGCTTTATTATATACCTTATCAGGGTATTTTGGCAACCTTTTTTTACACGATAAAAAGAGCTTTCGCTCTTAGATTTTATTATTGAACTGAGTCTTTTAATTTTTTACCTACTTTGAAAGACACAACATTTTTAGCAGGAATTTTGATTTTTTCTTTTGTTGATGGATTAATTCCTTCTCTAGCTTCACGAGTTTTTACTGAGAATTTACCAAATCCAACAAAAGTAACTTCTTTGTCTTCTTTAAGTCCTTTTTCAATTCCTTTTAAAACTGAATCTAAAACACGACCAGCTTCAGCTTTACTAACTTCTGCATCTTCTGCTACAAAGTCGATTAAATCTTGCTTTGACATAATACTATCCTCCCTTTCGTATATAAGGTTTTATCCTTACACATTAAAATTATCAAAAAAATCTTATAAATGCAAGAAAAAAAGCTATTTTTTAGCTTTTTTAACGATTATATGACAAAAGCAATTAAGTTACTTGACCCTTTGTTGACAATTTTTGTTACAGTTTGGCTCAATTTATAACGGGTATTTTCAGGCATTATCGATAGTTTGGCTTGAATTCCCTCTTTAACAATTACGTCTAAACTACGTCCAAAAATCTCACTTTTCCAGATACTTGAGGGATCCGTTTGATAATCTTTCATAAGATAATTAATCAATTCTTTACTTTGTAATTCTGAACCAATAATGGGTTCGAATGTACTTTCAACATCCACTTTCATCATATGTATGCTACTAGCTACAGCATGAAGTTTAACACCATAACGGTTACCTTGTTTAATAATTTCCGGAGTGTTTAATTTCATGTCTTTTAAGGTTGGATAGACGATGCCATAGCCCGTTGATTTTGTTTGTTTTAGGGCTTCTTTGATGCTTTCTAATTCTTCTTTGCCTTCTGCATAGGTTGTAAATACTTTTAAGAGTCCAGCCTTACTTGTCGCGGCGTCTCCTACTAAACTTTTTAGTATTTCTTGATAAAGGGTATCACTACTTTCTAGACGAATATTGACAATTCCATTTGATGTGTCTAGGTTACTAATATATGCTTTATTAATAATTTCAGAATCTGTAAAGTGATTCATAATATCTTCAACATCTCTTACTTTGGTAACGTTTGTAACGCTTTCTTTAATTTTTTCTAGATAGTGTTTTTTTACTTCGTGAGTGTTTGGTAAGACATGAACCCATTCGGGAATATCCACCACGATATCCATGACAGGAAATTCGTATAAGGCTTCTTTTAAAATACTTAATATTTCTTTTTCTTCCATTGCTTCAACGTTAATTGGTAAAACAGGAACATTGTAGGTACTTGCTAAGTTATCTTTTATTTCACGGGTACTTGTGTCTTCAGGGTGGCTACTATTCAAAACGATAATAAATGGTTTGCCGATGGCTAATAGTTCGCTGATGACTTTTTCTTCAGCTTCTAAATAATCTTCTCTTTTTAATTCACCAAAGGAGCCGTCTGTGGTTACAACAATACCTATAGTAGAATGATCTCGAATAACTTTTTCTGTTCCAATCTCAGCAGCTTCGACAAAGGGAACTGAGTCCGAAAACCAAGGTGTTTTAATCATTCTCGGATTTCCTTCTTCATCTTCATATCCTAAAGCATTAGGAATAACAAAACCAACACAGTCAACAAGTTTGATGTCAGCTTCAAAGTCGTCTACTTTTAATTTAGCTCCACTAGAAGGAACAAACTTTGGCTCAGTTGTCATAATTGTTCTTCCTTTAGCACTTTGAGGAATTTCATCTAAGCATTTTTTTCGTTCATATTCATCGGTAATATTTGGGACAACTAAGTTTTCAATAAATCTTTTGATAAAAGTACTTTTGCCAGTTCGAACAGCTCCAACAACACCTAAGTAAATTTCCCCATTTCCACGTTTTGCAATGGATTCAAGTAATTCTTTCTTATTCATAATATCACCTAAGACACTATATGAAGAAAAAAATTATCTTATGACTACGTATATAACTTTTTTTGTCTTGTTTTGTCGAATCGCTTGAAAATAGCTTTAAACTCTTTAAAATAGTCACCCAAGTTGACCTTTTAAGGAGGAACATCTATGAATACAAGTACAAAAAAATATAGTATCTTAAATGATAAAGTGGTTAAAACTTTACTTAGTAAAAATGAATCTTTTACAAAAGAATATATGTGTCGTATTATTCATAAGACTATGGATATACCTTTAGCTGATTTAAGAAAAGACTTAACTCTTGTTCATCCAAGTATTCCTGTTAATAAGGATGTCGTTGGCAGTGAAACGGATATTTTATATCAAACAAAGGATTATTATATCGATATTAGAGTTGTTCGGAAATTAAATTAAGCAATATAAAAGTTATACAATGCACAAATCAAAATAGCAAATGGTGCAAAAA
>CALVQE010000048.1 GCA_944355355.1 uncultured Bacilli bacterium | reverse complement strand
TTGGTTTATCATTTTTACCAGCTAAATAAAAAATATTATCCGAAGTATTTAAACCACGGTCGGCTACTACAACGGTTCTGTGAATATCAAACTTACTTTTTACCCTTTTCACTATTGGTCTTAAAGATAATTTTTCTGATTCGTTTCCTGGAAATATGTCATAAGCAAGTGGAATATCAGAAGCATCCATTAATAAGCCTAATTCTATAATAGGATCAGGTCTATGATTTTTTTCCGGACCTCTTTTTCGATATCCTTTTTCAATAATATTCCCTTCTTCATCTACTAAATCTTCATCGTTATAATTAATCTCGAAATAGTAGTTAGTACAATCATAGTAAGTTCTGGAAGTATCTCTATGATAAGTATCTTTCGTAGCATTCCATAGAAGAAGCTCTATATCTTCTTTATAAGAGGTAAAGTAACCTAAAGAACGATAAATATCATGCAATTCAAAAGTGTTAAATGGTTCAAAAAAAGTATTTTTGTTTTCAAATGTTTCTTTTTTAGAACCGGGAAAGAGAATTCTAGAAAAGATTAATAGTGAAAAAATTTGATTTAAATCATAGTCGACATTTAAGATTTTTTGCTTTTTGGATAAATATTTATCAATGCCAAGTTCTTGATATAAATATTTCAAAAAGACATAACCAAGATTATATTTTTCGTCATTATCAGATAATTCTTCATTCAAATCAATTGTTTTTGTGATAGTTTTTGTTTCTTTTTGTTCATCATTAAGGTCAGCAGCTTTCTTTTTATAGAAGGAAATTGGATCATCATAAATTTCCTTAAGATCATCTAAGAACCCGATTTTTTCTATGGTAATTTGTTTAGAGTTTTTAGAAGTAGGATTATAAAAGCCATTTACAATGGAAAGAAAAACTCTGCCATTTTTATATCGACTTTGTTTAAGGAATATTGCCATAACATCACAACCTTATCATATTTATCTATCACTATAATAGCACATTACACACGATTACACAAGATATAAAACAAAAAACTTGACATCAAAAAACCTAGATAAAACCTAGGGAAAATGTACTTTTTTAAAAGCCTGTACTGTAAAACTCGGGAATATAGGTGTACGGTGATGTAAGTATTGATTGAATAATGAAGATTTAAGATGTATTATAGAAGTTATGAAAAAGAATTTAGGAGGTATTTTATGTATAATTATGATGTGTTAGATCAGATTAGAAAAATGTCTGTGGAAGAACAAAGAAATATTGATTATAACAAATTGGTTGAAATTGTAAACCGTTTAACACCTGAGGAAATCATTGAATTAAGTAATATTATTGGTTATCCTGTATTTACAAGAATGTGTATGGGTGCGTTACGACATAAGTTTGTTTTATTGCAAGATGGAGCTTCTGCGATTATCATAAATGAAAAAGGACAAATTTTATTGCAGAGTAGAGCTGACAGAAATAAATGGGGACTTCCAGGAGGATGTCAAGAATTAGGAGAAAGAATTGAAGAAACAGTAATTCGTGAAATTAAGGAAGAAACCAATTTAGATGTTCAAGAAAAGGATTTAGAATTAATTGCCTTAGTAACAGGACCAACTAGAAGAAATGATTATCCAAATGGCGATGTAGTGATCAACAATACGGCCCTTTATTGTGTTCGAAATTATAAAGGAGAGTTAAGATGGGATGAAGAATCAAAAGAAATGAAATTTTTTGATATTATGAATCTTCCAGAAAATCAAAATGATCCAGATTTAATAGAAACTTATTTAAGATTGAAAAGAAAAAAATTATGAGTAAATTATATTTAATTAAGAAGTAAATCATCAAAAAAAAGAAAGATTTCTAATATAATAAGTCTTTCTTTTTAAATGGTTTCATATAATTGTTCAATTTCTTTTTTAGAAAGTCCAGTTGATTTCATGATGGTAGAAATATCAACGTTAAGTCTTAATAAATTTTTGGCAATATTGTATTTTTCTAATTGTGTCCCTTCTTTACGTCCTTCTTTACGTCCTTCTTTTCGACCTTCTTCTTTTCCTTCATTTTTTCCTGTATTAAAAGAGTCTTCCACTTCATATTTATGACTTGCTTCTAAATCATAATATTGGACTAAATGATTGTCTTTCATAAATTTTTCTACTTTGCTTACGATATCCATGTATTCCTCATCTCCTTTATATTTTTCTTTTAATTCTTCGATTGTAAGTTTTGTCCCTAAAAATTTGCCAAATTTTCTTACTTCTTTATTTATATTATAGTTGGTGTTTGTGATATTTTCAAGAAGAACATGATACGATGTATAAAGCTATGTTCTTCTAAATCTTTATATTTTGTAGTAAAGGTTAAAATAGGCTCTTTCGCTTTAAAATGATTAAAACTGTCAATATTTACTAAGATCACTTTCTTATATTCTTCAGCATTTACAGGGATGGAACTCACCAAAGTTGCATATGCATATAAGGCATTTTTCCGAAATAAATTCTGATAATAACTATCATTGATTTCAATAATGATAATGGTGTTAGAAAGTATACACATGACATCGCTAACTTTTCCTTTTTCATTCTTATGTTCCTTTGGTATTTCTCCACCAACAAATAAAGCATGTTTAAATTTGATTTTGGGGATATGTGTAATTCCGCTTAAAAAACCAATGACTTCTTTTCTGGCTTCCTTGCTTCTTATAACACTTTTTGCCAAAGCATCGTTCATCAGATTAATTTCTTTTTGTTTTAATTTGTCTTTTAACAGAGTAGGGCTCATAAATTCTGCACTTTCCTTTCATGTCTTTTTATTCTAAAAATACAGGAGGAAAAAAGCAAAAATGCTTTTGATAAATTTGTATCATATTCTTTATCATGTCTTTTTATTCTAAAAATACAGGAGGAAAAAAGCAAAAATGCTTTTGATAAATTTGTATCATATTCTTTATCATTGCTTTAAATTTAACAGAATCACATAAGACAGTGAAAAATATAAAGGCAAGAAAAGCCTTTACGGTTAGTATTGCCGATGCACCTCATGTAAAGGAAGCAGATTATTTTGGCGTTGTTTCGGGAAATAATACGAAAGATAAGTTTGAACGTAGTGGGTTGACTTCTGAAAAATCTTCTATGGTAGACGCACCAATTATAGAGGAATTTCCTATTTGTATGGAATGTGAATTTATAGAGTATCAAGATGGTCCTTATGGCTGTGGAGTTGTCGGAAAGATTGTGAATGTAACTGCAGATGAAAAAGTAATGAAAGATGGACAAATTGATGTTTCTTTGGTAAGAGCAATTGCTTTTGATCCTTATACACATGGTTATTATGAAGTGAAAGAACGTGTTGGAGATGCATTTAAAGACGGAATGCAGTTAAAAAAATAATCAGATTTTAGTAAGATTTGATTTTTTTTGATTTCCCAAAAGTGTGTGTACACACAAAAAAAGTAAATGAAATGGGAAGAATCTTAAAAAAAGCATTGGTTTATCACTTATTCTTTTAAAATAATTTTTTCTGTATTATAATTAGTTGGGTGATTTATTATAGATTCTTATAAATTTGGGGTAATTTAGAGAATTTATTAAAGCAGTATTTAGAGGCAACTAATCAGATAGATTCATCGTTTAAAAGATAATTGTTAAATTTCTTTGCGTTTTTTCCAAAGCTATTTGATAGCTTTTTTTTAAGAAATATTTTATGATGAAATGGAAAGGAAGAGAAAAATATGGATTTGGGAAAAAAGTTATTTGAGCTTAGGAAGAAGAAGGGATTGTCTCAAGAAGAGTTAGCGAGTCAAGTAGGAGTGACTAGACAAACTATTTCAAATTGGGAATTAGGAGAAACGGAACCGAAACCTAGTGAGTTAAAGACTTTATCTAAGATATTTCAAGTTAGTATTGATGAGCTTTTAAATAATGATGTACAAGATATTATGTTAAAAAGTGTTAGCAATACGGAGAAATTGGCAGGAATTATTATTAAGATTTTAAAAGCAATAGGTATTTTATTTATTGTCTATTTGGTTTTTCTTATCGTTGCGTGTATTAGCTACTTCGTTTTTTCGCGTCAAAGTGAAATGACTCAAGTTAATGCATCTATAAGTTGTATGTTAAATGAGAAAAATTATACGGTTACAGTAGGAACTCCTGATTATTTTTCTTGTTTGGATTGCGATGAGGCATTGAGTGAAGAAATTAAACTTTTAGTGAATTTTGATGATCTTAATGGTAGTTTAGAGAAAATTGAAAATTATTTTACAAAGAGTGGAGGGCAATGTTTTTAGAAATTGCTTGACTTAAAGTATACTTTAAGTTGTATTCTTAATTTAGGTGCTTCAAATGAAAAAGACTCTCTTTGTTTTGCTTGTGCTTTTAGGAGTTACTGGTGTTGTTCTATTTTGGAATCGAAATCATGATGATGTAGAAAATCGTCTATTTTTGGAGGAGAATGAAATGAAAATTGAAGTTGTTATTCATGATCAGGTTTTGGAAGGGGTTTTAGAAAATACAGATTCGGCAAGAGCTTTTTATCAAATGTTACCTCTATCTTTGACGATGAATGAATTAAATGGCAATGAAAAGTACTATTATTTTTCAGAAGATTTGCCTACGCAAGCTTATGTTCCTTCTGTTATTCAAACGGGTGATTTGATGCTTTATGGTTCTGATTGTCTGGTGTTGTTTTATGATTCTTTTCAGACGAGTTATCGTTATACCCGGCTTGGCAAGGTAAATGGAGAGGTGGCTGGTTTAGTCGGTGACGGTCGTGTTGAGGTTTTGTTTCGCATTAAAGAGTGAGGTGTTTGAATGACAATTAAGGAAGTTAGTGAGAAATATGGTGTTGAAGCCTCTACTTTAAGATATTATGAGAAAGAAGGAATTTTATCTTTAGTACCTAAAGTTAATGGTGTCCGAAATTATACGGAAGCAAATTTACAGAATATTGAATTTGTTTTGTGTATGCGCAAAGCTGGTATGAATATTGAACGATTAAAACGATATATGAGTATGATTCAAGATGATTCTAAGACTCTAGAAAGAAAGAAGATTTTAGAAGAACAACGAGATGATGTTGTGCGTGAACTTGAGGTGTTAAATGCTTGTTTGGAAAAGCTTAATTATAAGATTGAACATTATCAGAAGATTTTGGATGCCGAAAAGAAATTATAGACTATTTAGCTGGGTAGAAGTACAAATGGGGGAATTGCTCTCCTTTCTTTTTTATGCTATAATTTAATTGTCTTTAATAAAGAGGTTGAGTGAAATGAAAAAAGAAAAAAGAGTTTGGATTTTATGTATTTTAGGCGTTTTATTCTTTATTTTATTTATTGTCGTCATTGTATGTTTTCTTTTCAAACGAGACCAGAAGCAAGAAATAACGCATGAACTCCAATTTAAAGATGTTCAAGAAGTCAATTATGGAAGTTATGATTTATCGACTTTTGTCGCGGACGTAGTATGTGATACAGATTGTTTCTATCATAATGAAAAAATTACCTATTCTATAGAAGAAATAACAGAATTAGGATTACAAAAATTAAAAGTGCAGGTAGAATATTTAGGCATAAATTATGAAAAGGAATTTGAAATAAATGTTGTTGATAAAGAAGCTCCGGTAATAACATTATCTATGAGTGAAACGACGATTGCTCAAGGGGAAGAGTTTGATCCGAACTCATTTATAGAAAGTGTCAAAGATAATTATGATGATTTAACCCTAGCCAATGTTAAAATAGAAAATAAAGTGAATAGCAATGAATTGGGGGATTATGGGGTTATTTATTCTTTAAAAGACTCCAGTGACAATCTTACAAGTGCAAGCCTTATGGTTCATGTTGTAGCTGAAGAAGAAATGCCTTCATCAACGGAAACTCAAGAAAATCAAAATTCGCAAGTGCCATCCTCTTCCGGTTCTCATTCCTCAAGTTCTGGTAGTTCTTCATCCAACACCTCTAGTTTACAACAAGATCTTAACCGTGTCACTTTATCTCCTTTGAAAACACGATATGAAGAACTTGATAATCAAATTGGGGCAATCGTTTCTAGTACAACGAATTCTTCGATGTCTAATTATAATAAATTACGTGCTCTTTATGACTATGTAAAACAAAGATTAAGTTATTCGGTAAGTATTATCAATTTAAATGAACGATTTGCTTTGCAAGATAAGTATGGGTATTATAATTATGATGCACATTATATTTTAAATGCCCAGTACGCTTTACAATACAACACAGGTGTTTGTGATAACTATGCGGCTTTGTTTATGCTTTTGGCAAGAAGAGTGGGGTTTGAAGCCTATGTCATAAATGGTCAATATACAAATACGCAGGGAGATATAATGGGGCATGCTTGGGTTATGATTAGTGCTGGAGGTAAGTACTATATTTTTGATCCTCAAATTGAAGATAATTATGGGTATGATTACTTTGGCTTAAATCCGGATACAACAAACTCTTATTATTACAATTTAAATGGGTCTATAAGTAACTTCCATAATTTTACGGAAGATCCAACGTTGATACGTTCTTACACTTTAACGTTAAATATCAGTGGAGCTATTACAACAAGTAAGTTTTTTGAGACAGATACCTATTCATTTGATCATAATTCGGCGTATATAGGCGAGCAAATAGCCATGGAACTAGTCTTTAGTCGAAGTCAAGAATATTCTATTAAAGTCACTTCTGGAGATACGGTTATCTTAGAAGAAGATTTTAATGGTGCTCATAAAGTCATCAATTATACGTTTGAAAAAGCAGGGGATGATGACTTAGTAATTACTGTGGAAAATTATAAAATGCGAGTAGAATATCATTTAACTGTAAACGTTAAACAAAAGCCTACAACAACGGAGTAAACATTAAATTATTTGGTCAATCCTAATATTGTGGGATTGGCTTTTCTTATGAAATTATTTTAAGAGGACTTATTTTAGAATTTTTCTTGACCTATTTCTTTTTTAGTAATTTTTTTGTATAATTTTTCTAGGAGTGTAGTTATGGCAAAAAGAAGAAAAAGAAAGAAGAAACAACGTTCGTATTTTGGACAGATTTGTATTATTGTTTTTTTAAGTTTTAGTTTAATTAGTTCAATCTTTTATGAAGATTTTAGTTTTGCTTGGCAAAGTAATGAGGTTAATTATAGTTATACTTTAGATAATATTCCAGCGTATTCGGGACAAAGTTATGTTTATTTAAATAATAATGTTCCTTCGTTTTCGGAAAGTGATTATACGACAGAGTCTTTTGAGCGTTATAGTGAGCTGGACGCGCTTGGACGTTGTGGGGTTGCGTATGCTAATATTGGTGTTGATCTTATGCCTACTGAGGAAAGAGGAAGTATTGGTTCTGTTAAACCATCGGGTTGGCATACAGTGAAATATGATATTGTGGATGGAAAGTATTTATATAATCGGTGTCATTTGATTGGGTATCAATTAACGGGTGAAAATGCAAATGAAGAAAATTTAATTACTTGTACAAGATCGATGAATACAAAGGGAATGCTTCCTTTTGAGCAAGAAGTAGCGGATTATGTTGAAGAAACAAAAAATCATGTTTTATATCGGGTAACTCCTATTTTTGAAGGAGAAAATTTGGTAGCTACGGGAGTTCAGATGGAGGCTTATTCAGTGGAAGACAATGGAGAAGGGGTTTCTTTTCATGTCTTTGTTTATAACGTAGAAGAAGGTATTGAAATAGATTATAAAACAGGAGATAGTAAGCTTATGAGTTAAAGATTGGACTCTTAAGAGAAATTTTGGTATGATTAAACAATCAAAAAGGAGTGCTTTATGAATCAGGAGAAGGTTGCGGAATTTATTAAAAAGATACGAAAGGAAAATCATTTGACTCAGGCTGAGTTTGCTTTAAAGTATGGGGTGACTTATCAGGCCGTAAGCAAATGGGAAAATGGTAAGAATATTCCTGATATTAGCATTTTAAAGCAGATGTGTGAAGACTTTGGGGTTGATTTAAATGACTTGTTAGAGGGTAGTATATCAAAGAAAAAGTCTTATAAATGGCTTATTGGTGGGGGTATTTTGGTTTTAATCGTTCTTTTGGCTGTTTTAGGTTTCTTTTTCTTTAAAAAAGATCAAGATGTTTTTCAGTTTAAAACGTTGTCTAGTAATTGTGATAATTTTAATTTGTATGGTAGTATTGCTTATGATAATCAAAAAACTTCTATTTATATTTCAAATGTTACTTATTGCGGGGGTGATGATCAAAATCGTTATACTACCATTGAGTGTGTATTATATGAAATGGATGGAAAGACAAAAGAAGAAGTGTCTAGGTATACTTATGATGATGGGGCGATTACGTTAGAAGAGTTTTTACAAAATGTTTCTTTTCATATTGATCATTATTCAGATGAGTGTAAAATGTATTTAGAAAATGGACTTCAAATGGAGATTCACGCGACAAAGGAAGATGGTGAAATTGTTTATTATCAAATTCCTTTAACTTTGAAAGATAATTGTGGAGTTTGAGGTGAGGACATTGGCTAAAAATTTAGGAGATTTTATTCGAAAACTTCGCGTTGAAAATCAGTGGACTCAGGAACAATTAGCTGCTAAAGTTTACGTTGATCGAACAACTGTGAATAAATGGGAAAATGGAAAAAGTATTCCAGATATTGATAATTTAGAAAATCTTTGTAAGGTTTTTCATGTAACTATTGAGGAAATGTTTACTGGAACGAAAATGAATATGCACAACAAAAAAGCAGTTCAGATGACTTTTTTAGATTTTTTAAAGAGTCAATATCAATATCAGCATAAATTAAAAGTTTTGATAGTTATTCTACTAATTTTTATATTACTTTTCTTATTTCTTTTTGGGTTAAATTATTTTTTTCAAAATTATCGTAGTGTGCGAGTATATAGTTTTTGGGGTAACTCAGAGAATTATTCTATTTCCGATGGTCTCATTATGGTTTCTAAAGGAAGATTATATTTTAAAATTGGTAATATCAAACCTGAAGTGGATACTATTTCGATCTATTATGATGATGAACTTGTTTATAAAGGTGATCCAAATCAGACAATTACAGATATTTATGGGTACCAATCTTTTTTATACAATAAGAAAGTAATACAATAAGTGCGACCGTGTAGGTCAAATATTTTAGTAGGTGGAAATCCTACCTAGAAAGTGAC
>CALVQE010000047.1 GCA_944355355.1 uncultured Bacilli bacterium | reverse complement strand
GATATAATGAATTTATCAGAGAGATTTAATCAAATCTTATAGCTTTAATTTCGCATACGTGTATAGTTAAGGCTCCAAATGAGTTTTACAGACTATTCGTAGTCTGTTTTTTTCTATGTGGTCAGTTATGGAAGAAGATAAACCTGTTTTCATTTTTCGAAATATTCTTTCTATATTTATATTTTTGTTGTGGAAGGTGTTATTTATAAATCAAAAAAATATGCTAACAAAATCAAACTTAAAAGACTGCTTAGAACAGTCTTTTATTCTTTGGAATGTGCAACACTTTCTATCTCTTGTAATTTGAAGCGATATTTTTGATTGTTTTTATTTACTTCATCTAAAAACATTTCATAAGGTCTACACCATAACTTATTATCACCATATAAAGCACGATAAGCAACCATTTTCTCGCCTGTTTCGCTGTGATAGATGATATCTTCAACAAGATATAAATCACCTTTATAATGTCTATAGATACCTTTTATTTTTAATTCTCTCATATTTATTTTTCCTTCCAATCATTTATAACACCATTAATCAGATTTAAATCTGATGGAATTATCCAGTCTACATGTGCCTTTTTAAATAAAACTAGGGGAATAATAGCGCCACTTCGTGCACCATCCATCCACTTTGGATTATTTGGCATCAAGGAGTATAGTTCTTCCATTGAAAGTTCATAAAATACTTTTTTTGTTCCTTTAATATAGTCTTCAAGGGTAAGCATGTATTTATGGACATTGTCTTGAAATAAGTTATTTTCTTTTAAATTAAATCCAGTTAATAATTCAAATCGTTCTTCTCCACCTGTAAAAATAGCACAGTCATAGTCTTCAGATAGATTTAAATCAGATAATTTATTTTTGACAAATTCTTCCATTTCTTCGACTGTATTGCCACTATAAGGGAGATTCACTTTGTCAAAATTATTTAATAAGTCAGCTACACCGATCTTTAAGTTTTTGGTATCTGTTATTTTATCTCCTTCAAAAGTTACTAATTCGGTTGTTTTGCCGCCCATGTTGATAATTAAGACTTTTTTACCATTGTAATCATTTTGCATAGCTTTTGCTAAATAATAGTTTTCAATGCCGTGACTAATAATATTAAAATGCAAGTCAAATTTGTCATTAAATAGTTTTAATAGTTCTTGTTTTCTTTCAGGAATCAAATTACGAAATATTCCTGTTACATAGATATTTGTATTATCGTATTTTAAATTGTATTTAGCTTTAATCTCTGTAAAATAATTACATAATTCTTCTAAATTCTCTTTACTAATTCCTTTTTCGGCATCAAAGTCATTTTTAAAATAGATTGAATGTTCCTCAATTAATGTTAGTTCATTGGTATAACAATACATTTTAATTGTTGATGAACCTAAGTCAATATAATAGTTTTTCATGTTTTTCTCCTTATCTTCAAGTTTATTATAGCATGTATTACTATTTTTTAGAATAAAAAATAAATATTCTATTCTTCCTCGTGGGTTTATTATATTACTTTCCCGTTATATAAAAAAAGTAGAATATGCATTCTACATTTCATCTAAATCGATAAGTTCGTACTCACGTGAGCCAACATTAAGTTCTGCTGCAGCTTCAATAGTATGAACACCATGAAGTGATTCTATTCTTTCAATTAGCTCATCTTTGCCTGGATCTTCACTATTATAGACTAGGTCTAGGCAAGCTTGATCTACCGCAACTGGATCTAGACTTGCTAAAATACCTATATCCTTCATACATGGAGCAGAAGCGTGGCCATTGCAATCACAGTCTACAGATATATTTTTCATAACATTAATGTATACAGCATTTCCTTTAAAGTAATCTACTACACTTGATGCGGCATCTGCCATTGCTTCTAAGAAATGATCTTGTTCTGGTAAGTTATCAAATAAGACTTTTTGATCATTTGTTTTACCTGCTGTATGAATTAAAGTTTTGCCAGCTGATGATGCACAACCAATTGAAAGTTGTTTTAATGCTCCGCCATATCCGCCCATAGCGTGTCCTTTAAAATGAGATAAAACGAATAAAGAATCGTAGTTAGCAAGATTTTTACCGACATAATTTTTCTTTAAGATTCTACCGTTTGGAATATCTAATTCCATATCAGGACCTTCTGCATCTAGTAAATCAAAAGGAAAGTATTTATTCCATTCATGTTCTTCAATTAATTTACGATGTTTTTCGGTTGAGTTTCTTGCTCCTTCATAAGCTGTATTACATTCGACAACTGTTCCATTTACATGTTTTACAACATCTTGAACAAATTCTGGTCTTAGATAATTTTGATTTCCTTGTTCACCAGAGTGCATTTTAACAGCAACTTTTCCTTCTAGTTTTTTTCCTAAAGCTTCATAGGCTTTAATAATATTTTCAGGAGTGATTTCCTTAATAAAATATACTTTAGATTTTTCCATTTTTATCTTCCTTTCTTAAATTCCAAAATTATTTTCTACATATTCATATTAATTGTACCAAGTCGCTAACGCGAAGTCCAGATTAAAGTGGATTATTACAATTTAGTAATCCAAAATTTTAATGTTTTTATTGATTAAATTTTCAAATCAGGTATAATAATCAACATAATCAGGAATATAAATAGTAGAAAAAAATACTTTTTCCTAAATAATGATCCTTAAGGATAATTGTTTTTTCGCTACCGACTGGGTACAATAACGTTAGAACATATTTGTTAATAAATTTTTTAGAGCATTACGAATTTGAAGTATTGTTTTTTTTATTAACAAATATGCCATAACTTACTATAAATTGTACCAATTTTCTAGCGAAAAGTCATCAGTTATGAATCAAAAAATATTGCAAAATAAAAAGTGTTGATTAAGGAAATGTATATATCACTATATACATCTACTTAATCGATAAGGATATTGAATGGGTTAAGAGTTTATCTTGTCTTAAAAATTGCGGGATGAGTATTATTGAAATGAAGGAGTATCTTGATCTTTGTTTAAAGGGTGAGAAAACTATTCCTGAAAGACAAGTTATTTTAGAAGGTAAATTAAGAGACCTTGAACATAAGATTCAGGAAATTGAGGAAAGCATTCACTATATTCATTGGAAGCAAAACTTTTACGAAGAGGTACTTAGTGGTAAGACGAAGTACTATAGTAACTTGATTTATACCGATGATGATTCTACAAATTAAATAAAAAAGAATAGTGTCTACATCAAATCTATTCTTTTTCTTTTCGTTTATAATTTATTCAAATATCTTAATTTTTATCTATCATTTTTTATTGCTATATTTGTCCAAAAATTTTCTTTTTACTATAATACAGAATAATTATTAATAGATACATTTAATATTTTTTGAATGTATTTATTATTATTTTCTTATTTTATATTTTTAAGATTGTTAGATAGAAAAATAGGGCTCCATCATAAGACAGTGCCCTTGCAAAAATGTATTACTATTTTTTCCTTGCGTAGATACTATAGCATGATAAATCGAATGTTTAATTCTTTATAACATCAAGCAATTCACTTAAACTTTAATTTTTAAATAAAAGCTTAATTTACTTTTAACGTTTTTATTAACTTCATTATTCTTTGGCTTCAAATCCTAAATCTTCAATTTTAGCTATTGCTTTCTGTATTGTACTTTCTTTTTTGACATTTAGAATTAACTCTTTCTTTTCTAAAGATATTATAAAAGAATCTATTCCTTTTACTGTAGATAAAGCATTTTTAATACGATTTACACAGCCTTCACATTTCATTCCTTCAATATTTAATTTCTTCTCCATTTTTTATACCTCCCAAAACGTAATGCATTTAAAACAACCGTCAAACTACTTAATACCATGGCAAGACTACCAAACATTGGAGTCATATTTATGCCCAATGGACTCAAAAGGCCCATAGCGATTGGAATCATACAAAGATTGTAGAAAAAAGCCCAAAACAAATTTTGTTTTATTATACGGTAAGAACTTTTACCAATCTCTATTAGGTCTAAAATATTTTGCATGTTGTTGTTCATCAAAATTACATCAGCTGAATCCATAGCAATATCTGTTCCATCATTTACGCTGACGCCTATTGTCGCGGTTATTAGGGCTGGCGCATCATTTATTCCATCCCCTACCATAATAACCCTTTTTCCTTGATTTAGCAAATTCTTTATTTCTTCTTCTTTTTTCTTTGGAATTACATTTGCTATTACTTTTTGGATTCCTAATTCTTTAGCAATAATCCCAGCCGTTGTTTCGTTATCTCCTGTTAACATGATCACTTCAAGATGCTTGTCTTTCATTTCTTTGATAGTCTTTTTAACAGAGTCTCTGACAATGTCTTTTACACCGATCAAACCAATTACTTTTTCTTCTTCAATAACAAAAATGATACTGCACCCATTTTTAACTAAATCTTCATAATCTTGCTGATGAGTATTTTTTATCTTTAATTTTGTCAAAAATTTCTCATTGCCCAAATTATATTTTTTCCCATTTACTTTGGCTGTCAATCCATAACCGTTTTTAGTTTCAAAGTCTGTAACTTCTAAGGCATACTTTATTTTAAACGCATTGCTAATTGGATGAGAAGAATTTTTTTCGATGTTGGCTACGATATTCAAAAGCTCTTCTTCTTTATAATCGGAATAATTATAGGTTTTAAAAAGACTAATTTTTCCGTATGTTAATGTTCCTGTTTTATCAAAGACGATGGTATCAATATGCCGTACTTGTTCGAGGATAGAACTATTTTTTAAAAATAATCCTTTTTCAGCACATAATCCACTGCTTACAACATTTACTAGTGGTACAGCAAGACCTAGGGCACATGGACAAGCTACAACTAAAACTGTTACCATATGAGTTAAAGAGATCTCAAAAGACATTCCTACAATTAAATTTATTATAAGGGTAAGCAAAGAAAGTATAAATATGATTGGAACAAAGTAACCACTGATTTTATCGGCAAGTTTTTGGATTTTACTTTTGGTATTTGTTGCTTCAATGACTAGTTTGACAATTTCTGAAATGGTGGATTCTTTGCCGATTTTTTCTGCTTTATATTCAATGTAACCATCAAAGCAAATTGAGCCCGCTATTACTTTACTTTTCGTTTCTTTTAAAACAGGCGTACTTTCTCCTGTGATGAAACTTTCATCTACATAAGTTTTTCCGGTAACTACTTCGCCATCGACGGCAATCTTGTCTCCTGCTCGGCAAATTAATACATCATCTTTTTGCACTTCATCTATTGATATTTCTTTTTCTTCCTCGTCTTTTTTTATAATAGCTTTTTGAGGAGTAATTTGAACAAGTTTCTTTAATGCATCCTTTGTTTTTTCTTTGCTTTTATTTTCAATGTACCTTCCTAATTTGATAAAATATATTACCATACAAGTTGATTCAAAATAGAGATGCTCTAAAGCACTTGCGTTTCCTAAGCATATTGCAATGTATCCATACACACTGTAAAGAAAACTAAAAGTGACACTGGCTAAAACTAAGGTATCCATATTAGGCATGCCATGGATAAGATTTTTAAAACCACTTTTCAAAATGTCTTTACCGTAGTAGAAAAAGAAAAGGGTAATGATTAAGAATACTGTTCCTAATAAAATGGGATTTGTTTTGTTGATATACGGAATATTTGGGAGATGGAGCATGTGACCCATACTAAGATACATCATAAATATAAGCAATAATCCAAAAAGAATAAGGTGGTTTTTATCTTTATGATCCATTTCTTTTTCATCGATCCCTTTAAATTCTCCTAAGTTTTCAAAACCGGCATCTTTAATATATTTATCAAGATCTTTTCGTTTTATATCTTCATATTCAATCGTAGCCATAGATAAAACCAGATTGACATTGGCACTTTTAATTCCTTTTTGTTTGTTTAAATATTTTTCTAAACCAGATGAACATGCACTACAAGTCATACCCCCAATTTTAAGAATGATTTTTTTCATAGTTAACTAACATTCCTTTCTAATTTTTAAAATGCGCAGGGCATTTAAAATGGCTAATATAGATACACCAACGTCAGCGAAAACTGCAGCCCACATGCTTGCTCGTCCTAAAGCACAAAGGATTAGAACAAGAATTTTTATTGCTATTGCAAAAACAATATTTTCTTTTACGATATTCATTGTATTTTTGGATAGTTGAATTGCTATATCGATTTTCGAAAGTTTATCGTTCATAATAACCACGTCGGCAGCTTCAATAGCAGCATCACTGCCTATGCCACCCATTGCTACACCAATATCAGCCATGGCTAAAACTGGCGCGTCATTTATCCCGTCGCCAACAAATAGTAGCTTTCCAGTTGCAGTTTTTTGGGTGAGTAATTTTGTCATTTCTGTCACTTTGTCCTGTGGTAAAAGTTCAGCATGGTACTCATCTAATTGAAGACGCTCTGCTACTTCTTTGCTAATATTTTCACGATCTCCGGTAAGCATGACAACTTTTTTTAAATGGCTGTTTTTAAATGCGTTTATTGCCTTATAGGAATCTTCTTTAATCTTGTCGGCAATTAAAATGGTACCTTTAAAAGTATTGTCAATGGCTATGTAAATAGTTGTGCCTACATCTTTACTTTTTGTAAATTTAATTTTATACCTATTCATTAATTTTTCGTTACCTACTAATACTTTTTTTTCAGCAATTTTAGCCATGATACCTTCGCCACTTATTTCTTGAATTTCTTTGATCTTTTTCTCATCAATACGTTTGGCATAGGCTTCTTTTAAAGACATGGAGATCGGATGATTAGAGTAATACTCTGCATAAGTAGCATATTTTAATAATTCTTTAGCTGAGATGTCTACCGGTTCTATTTTTTGGACTTGAAAGACTCCTTCGGTTAAAGTTCCGGTTTTATCGCAGACAATAATTTCTGTATGAGCAAGCGCTTCTAGATAATTGCTTCCTTTTATGAGTATACCCATTTTTGAAGCAGCTCCTAAGCCACCGAAGAAACTTAAGGGAATCGAAATAACTAAGGCACAAGGACATGAGACAACAAGAAAAGATAAGGCTCGATATAACCAGATGGTTGGTGAGGCATGGAAAAAGACAGGTGGAATTACAGCTAATAGTACAGCAATTAAAACTACTATAGGTGTATAGTACCGCGCGAATTTGCTGATAAAGTTTTCGGATTCAGATTTTCGACTGCTGGCATTTTCCACTAATTCTAAAATTTTACTTACCGTAGAAGTGGAAAACTCCCCAGTAACTTTTATTTTTAAAAGACCTTCCTTATTGATGCATCCATTTAAAACTTTATCTTTTTTTTGAACTCTTCTAGGAACTACTTCTCCAGTTAGTGCTCGCGTATCCAACGATGAAATACCGTCTAAGATAATACCGTCTAAAGGAATTTTTTCCCCAGGTTTTACGAGAATAGTCTCTCCTTTTTTTACTTCATCTGGTGATACTTTTTGAAATTCGTTATTTCGATAAACCCAGGCATAATCGGGACGAATATTCATTAAATCCATCACTGATTTGCGTGATTTATCCACAGCATAATTTTGAAACCACTCGCCAACTTGGTAAAAAAGCATGACAGCAACTGCTTCTTTATACTCGCCTATGGCAAAAGCACCTAAAGTAGCAATGGTCATTAAAAAATTTTCATCAAAAATTTTCCCTTTCAGAATATTTCGAAAAGCTTTATAGATAATTTCGTAACCAACCAAAATATAAGCTAAGATAAGTAAAAGATTTTCCGTTTGGAATGGTATAAATGAAAGTAGAAACAAAGTGGCCGCGGCCAAAATCTTTAAGCCTTTCGCTTTCATTTTTGGAGGCATAGTTTACACTTCCTCGATTTGGGCGCCGGGTTCACTTTTATGAATTGCTTTTTTAATTTTAGGCAGTAAAGTCATGTAATCACTTTCTTGACATTCAAATGTTAATCTTTGCATCATAAAGTTTACCATGACATTTTCTATTCCTTTTACTTTCTGTAAATCTCTTTCTAATTGGCTTGCACAGTTGGCACAGTCTAAACCGGTTATTTTAAATTTGTATTGTTTCATTTTCCTCTTTCCTTTCTTTTAATTTTTATGATTAATGTGTTCTAGACCGATTTCAAATAGTTTTTCGATATGATCATCGTCTAAGCAATAATATACTTCTTTCCCACTCTTGCGGCATTTTACTACTCCACTGCGTCGCAGCACCGCTAATTGATGAGAAACGGATGACTTTGTCCGATTTAAAACATTCGCTAAATCACACACACACATTTCTTGTTGATCAAGTGCAAATAAAATTTTGCATCTAGTCGTATCACCGATTAATTTATATAAATCTGCTAAGTGGTTAAATGTATTTTCCGAGGGCATATTTTGAATGACCTCTTTTACGGCTTTTTCATGAATGATATTACAATCACAAGAAAATTCATTTTTTGCCATTTCAATCCTCCCTTTACCTATCTTATTCATTGGTTGAATAATTGTTCAACTATTAATAGTATAGTTGAATATGTATTCAATTGTCAACATAAAAAAACAAGTAAAATTTTTCTTTTTACTTGTTTGATCTTGAGTTTTTCTTTAACTTTGGTAAATCAAAATCTTTTATTTCTTGAGAAACTGAATTAGATTTGTTTTTTTTCTTTGAAGAATTTGGTTTCTTAGGCGATTTTGACGTTTGCTTTTCTTCTATTGCTTTATCATTTGATTTTGTTACAACTTTAGGCTTTTCTGTTTCCTTTTTAGGTTGCTCAATTTCTTCTTGAATTTCCTTTTCTAATTCTTTCAGTTTTTCAGCTACTTCTTTTTCTTTATTATAAATCTTTTCTTGTTCTGATTTTTTCTCATCTTCATCTAGCAATAAGTTATAACGTCTTTCTAAATTTCTTTCGATTTCCTTCTTACGTTTTTCCTCTTTTATTTTTTTATCTTTCTCCATTGTTAAGGCAACATCTACTTGATTTTTAGCCGTTTGAAGCCGGAATATTTTTAGAATATCTAATACAATGATAATCACTGCTGGTATAACGACAACAATTAACCATCCACCTTTTGTGGAAAGGAAAGATTGAATTCTTCCTAACTGCGGAATATGAAATAAAACTTTACCTAATACATTCGAGTATGGTGCTGGAAGAGCGTCAGGTCCTAAATTATCGTCTCCTTTTGTATAATACATGTATTCACCATTTTCCTGTTTAATATCATACACACGATGAGTAATCGTCATTCCTTTGGTTAAAGAAGATGTGGATACAAAAGTAATAATGTCGCCAACCTGGATATCTTCTGGATTTTTTACCGCTACATCGACAATGACATCATAAGGATTAATATTCGGTTGCATACTTTGTGTCAAAATAGTATATAAGCTAAATGCTGGTTTGTAAGCTTCCCCTTTTTGAGCATATACTTTTGTACTCACAAAATAATAAAGTAAAAAGGCGGCGATAATAACTAATATAATTAGTATAATCCAAGAAAGAATCCCTGTTATGAATTTTATTGTTTGCGTAATTGAACTAAATCTACCTTTACTTTTTGACATAACAAAAACCTCTCTATTCCTTAGTATAGATTAATTATATAAAAAAATACGTTAAATTACAAGAAAAAGAGAAGCATCTTAATTTTCAAAGTAATTGCAACAAACACAAAATCTGTTGCAATAAGTTTGACACAAGTGTGTTGCAATAAGTT
>CALVQE010000046.1 GCA_944355355.1 uncultured Bacilli bacterium | reverse complement strand
AACATTGAACTCTTTACTTTTTAGCTGTATTTTAATTATCTTTTATTTTTTTGGCTGTGAATTGTAACCTTTTTTTCTTGTTTTTTCAAAGAGATGTGATAAAATAGTAAAACCAAATGGAGGTATGAACATCAATGGAAACAGAACAAAAATTAATTGACATTTGTGAAAAAATTACAGAAAGTTTTGGAAATGTTGCCACTGCCGGCACAATCGAAAAAGTTTGGGCTACAATTGATTTTCGTGCCATAAAAGAAGCTCTTACAGAATCAAAGAAAATGAAAAAAGAATTTAGTTTGATTAACTTTGATAAGGCACTGAAAATTATTTTTATACAACATGATTTTACTCCAGAAGAACAAGGCTATTTAATCACAAAATTTTTAAAATACAATGCCGATATTATTTATTCTGAGCCGTTTTCTTATGTTGAAGGAATTGTAAATGCCGAAAAAAGCAAAAAGGCTATAGAATTAGCTAAAAAATTATCTCATAGAACAATGGAAAACTATTTTGGAGAAGAAATATCACCAGAATACGAAAATCAACTTTTAACGGAAAAAATTGAACTTCAAGAAAATAAAAGACTGGAACAAGTTCAACTTTACAGAACAGTTCAAGATTTTTTTGATAAAGAACAGAAAACAGAAAAAGATTATTTAAAATTAACAAGTATATTAAAAAAATTAAAAGTACCTAGTTTTATGATTCATTCATTCTTAAAATACCAAGGTTATGAAAAAAAGAAAGAACAAACCTTTCATTTTGAATCGTTTAAAAAAACCGTTACAGAAGAACCAAAAAGAAGTAAAAAAGAATTAAAAAGCGCTTTGCAAAACTATCAAACAATGGAAAGTTTTGACTATGCAAACTATGAAGATGTAGTAGGTATTTTAAGAGAGTTAAACTATCCAGAAACACAAATCACTAACGTGATGTATGATCTATTTAACAAAGCAACAATGAACTATGCTTATTACAAATATATCTATGAAAAGTACGCGATGTTAAATCCTAATGATCCGACTCTAAAAGAAATCTTAGATATGGCTTCAGCAATGATGATTCCAGAAAGCATAGAAGACTACATATTCTGGAAAGAACAGATTCTAGCGATGTTTGATAATATTAAAGGTGAAGCTAAGACAAATGAAGCCTATGACTTAAAAAGAGTCTATCGTTCTTAATAAAAAATGGAGGTTTAAATATGTCAACAGAATTAGAAAAAAGAGTAATTGAAATATGCGAAATATCTATGAATATGGCTGAAGAAATCCCAATGGATTCAGCTGTTGAGGAAATGATACAACAAAAGCTTATGTGTATTAAGATGGCTTTGACGGAAAAAGAAAACACAACTAGGTACGCCTTAGTTGAGTTTAATGGAGCATTAGAATTTATTTTGATTAATTTTCCTTTCACGGCAGACGAAAAAGGAATAATCATTACAACACTCCTCAAACATAATGCTAAGATTATAGAATCTGAACCTTATTCATACATGATGGGAATAAAGGACAAGGAATCATGTCAAGAATCCATAAACAAAGTTAAAGCAACCTTTATGACTTCAACAGTTATATTTGATTCAGAAAAGGAAAGACTTGAGAAAAGATTAGAAAAAGAAATCGTTGCATCTGAAATCGAAAGACAACAGCTAGTCCAAAAATATAATAAAATACTAGACTTTCTAAATAAAAAACAAAAGCCTACTTACCAAGAAATCTATTCTCTTTTAAAAAGCCTAAAAATGCCATCATCAATGATAAAGATCTTTTTGAGTTACCAAGGTTATGAAAAAAAGAAAGAACAAACCTTTCATTTTGAATCGTTTAAAAAAACCGTTACAGAAGAACCAAAAAGAAGTAAAAAAGAATTAAAAAGCGCTTTGCAAAACTATCAAACAATGGAAAGTTTTGACTATGCAAACTATGAAGATGTAGTAGGTATTTTAAGAGAGTTAAACTATCCAGAAACACAAATCACTAACGTGATGTATGATCTATTTAACAAAGCAACAATGAACTATGCTTATTACAAATATATCTATGAAAAATACGCGATGTTAAATCCTAATGATCCGATTTTAAAAGAAATCTTAGATATGGCTTCAGCAATGATAATCCCGGAAAGCATAGAAGACTACATATTCTGGAAAGATCAGATTCTAGCGATGCTTGATAATATTAAAGGTGAAGCTAAGACAAATAATATTTATGACTTAAAAAGAGTCTATCGAACGAAAAAATAAAGGGCAATCTTTATTTTTTTTCATAAAATAAACTTTTTAGTTCATCCTAAAAATGGGTGAAAACGTTTATGAAAACAAATAGTATTTGGTTAGATACAGTAAAAAAGCCAATCTCTTATAAACAATTAGATCAAGATTTAAATGTAGATGTCTTAATTATTGGCGGAGGAATAACAGGAATGTCTATTGCTTATCACTTACAAAATAAAGGATTACATACCGCCTTAGTCGAAAGAAATAAAATAGGCAGAGGAATCACTTCCAAAACAACTGGAAAAATTGATTATCTTCAAGGATTAAAATATACAAAGTTAAAAAATGAAAAAACTGCCCATCTTTATTTAAAATCTCAATTAGAAGCTATAAACATACTAAAAGATATTATTACAAAAGAAAAGATTTCATGTGATCTAGAACAAACCCCTTCAGTTCTAATTGCCCAGACAGAAAAAGAAGAAAAACAACTGCAAGAAGAGTATATATTTTTAAAAAAAGAAAATATTCCCGTTACAAATCTAAGTAATCGTGAAATAAAAGTTGAAAACACCTTCCATTTTCATCCTTTAAAATACTTAGAAGGATTGAAATCAAAATTAACGATTCCTATTTATGAAAATACGAATATACTAAAAGTGAAGCGCCATAATGATTATTATTTATGTTATACGAATGAACATCAAATAAAAGCTAAAATCCTTGTCATTGCCTGTCATTATCCATTTTTTCTATTTCCATACCTTTTTCCTTTTAAATGTTATCCTGAAAAGTCCTATATTATGGCTAAAAAAGGAGTAAAACAAAAAGAAAATAAAATTACCATTAGTCATCCAACTCGATCTGAACGAACATTCAAAGATTATCAACTTACCCTAATTGGTTCCCATAAAACAAGCGATACATTTACAATAAAAGAAAACTTCGCACCTTTATTAAATTCAAACCCAGACTATATATGGTCTAACGAAGATGTCATGACATTTGATTCGCTTCCATTTATCGGCCATCTTAAAGAAAACCTTTACATAGCTACTGGCTACAATACCTGGGGAATGACAAATGCAACTTTAGCCGGGAAAATCATAAGTGACTTAATCTTAAAGAAACCAAATCCCTACATAGCCTTATTTGATCCTCATCGCTCAAATCCCATAGCTAGAATCACTTATTTAGGAAAAACGGGTAAAGAGTATCTTAAAGCCTACGTAAAGCCAAAAACAACAAAGAAACTACATTATGAAGATTCTAAAGCTATTTATAATAACAATGGAGAAGAAATAGTTGTTCAAAAAAGGTGTCCTCATCTAGGTTGCCCTTTAATTTTTAACGAAGTAGAACAAGTTTGGGAATGCCCTTGCCATGCTTCTAAATTTACAAAAGAAGGATATTGGCTAAAAGGTCCAAGTAAAAAAGACATTACTATTGCGAAAACAAAGTAAAATAAGGTAAAATAAAAAAGAGAAAGAAGGGTTTCTCTTTGAAAAAATTAGTTGTATTTATATGTTTGTTAATCATTTTAGGGTTATGTTTTGTCTTTTCTATTAATGATTGGGTGATAGAGAGTACAAAAGACCTTATTATAGATCAAACAAGTGACTTGGAAGGATACGATGCTATTTTAATTTTAGGCGCTGGTGTGAATGGCAACTCACCAAGTCCAATGTTAGAAGATCGACTAAAAAAAGGAATAGAAGTTTACTTTCAAGGCGCAGCTTCCAAAATAATCATGAGTGGCGATCATAGTAGAGAGGATTATGACGAGGTTAACGTCATGAAAGATTACGCGACAAAAATGGGAGTACCCAGCGTGAATGTTTTCATGGATCACGCTGGATTCAGTACTTATGATAGCCTCTATCGTGCCAAAGAAATATTCAAAGCAAATAAAATTATCATTGTAACTCAAGAATATCATCTCTACCGCGCCTTGTACATTGCCAAATCTTTAGGCCTAGAAGCAATAGGCATTCCAGCAATTAAAACGAGCTATCGTGGCGATTCATCACGTGAACTTAGAGAAGTACTTGCTCGAAATAAAGATTTTTTTCTAAGTATAATAAAGCCTTATCCAACTTATCTCGGAGAAGAAATCCCTGTCTTTGGCGATGGCAATATCACCAATGACTAAGGATCAATCTTTGAAGATAAAGAATCTAAGAGATCTTGTAAATAATTGACTAAAAAGTCTGGAACTTTAAGTCCAAAAGAAACGGCAAGTTTTAAAATACAACTAATCTCATTAAATAGAAAAGTAGTTAAAGTCATCTCGCGAATCACGGAAAGATTAAGTAAATTGTCTAAAAAAACAGCAATGATAATAATAGCAAGATAACCAAAAAACTTTAGAAAACGAAGAAATGCAGTTTTAAACTTTAAGGCTTGATTCTTATAATCTTGATAAAGATAAAAAAAGAAATTGATTACAAACAGAGTAAGAAAGGCTTGCATTAAAAAATCAAAGTCTCCAAAAAGAAATTTTCCAGCTTGGATAAACATAGACAAAAGTCCCAAAAAGATGACTCTCATAACTATCACTCCCACTGTAAAATATGCGAAAATAAGGAACTAGTCACGGCGTATAACCTAAAGATGGAGGAAATATGTATACAATAACGAAGAATAAAATTACCAATGAAGATCAAAGTGTATATCTTCTTTATACCAAAAAAGAAAAATGCGTTGAGATAGATAAAGTATTTGTAAGTGAAGAAAAAAGAGGACAACACTTAGCTAGTCACATCATGGAGTTTGCTTATGATTATTTCACACATCAAGGATATGAACTAAAAGGTGTGTGTTCCTACGCGGCTCATTGGCTAGCTAAAAAAGAAGGGAAATAAGTAGTATGGATAAACAAAAAGAAGTTGAACGTAGTATTATAAAAAAATATCGTAAAGAAATATGGGCTAAATTTGTCCATGCAATTAAAGAATACCAGTTGGTATCCGAAAATGATTCCGTAATGGTATGTATAAGCGGAGGAAAAGACTCTTTTTTAATGGCCAAATGTTTTCAAGAATTAAAACGACATGGAAAGATGAACTTTTCACTTCGTTTTGTCGTCATGGATCCTGGTTACGAAGAAACACATTTAAACCAAATTAAAGAAAATGCCGACCTCTTAGGAGTGCCTATTGAAATCTTTACATCAGATATCTTTGCAGTCGTAGCCAAATACGCTGAAAAAAGTCCTTGTTACTTGTGCGCTCGTATGCGCCGAGGTTACTTATATAATTATGCCAAAGAAATAGGCTGCAATAAAATAGCTTTAGGTCATCACTTTGATGATGTCATTGAAACAAGTTTACTATCTATGTTTTACTCAGCAGAAATAAAAACAATGCTCCCTAAACTTCCTAGTGATCACTTTGAAGGGATAGAACTCATTCGGCCATTATATCAAATAAGAGAAGCTTCAATTCTATCATGGCAAAAATATAACCATCTAGAATTCATCAATTGCGCTTGTCATTTGACGAAAAAAGAAGAAAGCAAAAGTAAACGTAAGGAGATCAAAGACTTTATTGCTTATCTTCGTGAAAAAAACAAAGATATTGACTATAGTATTTTTAAAAGTATGGAGAATGTTAATTTAGATTGTGTATTAGGTTATCACAAAGGCGAAGAAAAACACTACTTTTTAGATGATTATGAAGAAAAGAAATGATTGTCAAACCTTCATCTTTATGTTAAGATAATAATGTCTTCAAAAAAGATATTATTTTTTGGTCCGTTGGTGAAGGGGCTTAACACATAACCCTCTCAAGGTTACATTCACGAGTTCGAATCTCGTACGGATCACCAATTAGTTATCAATCTCTTTATTTAAGGGATTTTTTCATGCTTCACTTTTTTTAAAACACACTTCAAACACACTTTTTATAGCTTATTTAAAATATCATAAGAACAACGCTTATTTTAGTAAGAACCAAAAAAGAGTAGAATATCTGTTTAAAACATGGTATTCTAATTTTGAGATGGAGAGTGTGTTTACTATGAAGGGAAGATATAAAGCAAGTGATGTTGCCAAGTGGTTCATTAACGAAATACATCCTGAACCTCTAAAATTACAAAAATTATTATACTTAGCACAAGGGTATTCTTATGCTTTTTATGATGAGCCTTTATTTATAGAAGACATGGAAGCATGGGTACATGGACCAGTAGTCGCATCAGTTTATCATGAATATAGAGATTTTTCATATAATCCCATTTCCACTACTTATGAGGTCATTCAATTTGATGATAACGCCTTAGAAGTATTGAATTACGTAAAAAATAAATATTCAAAATACGATAGCAAATATTTAGAAGAAATGACTCATCATCAAGAACCTTGGATCTTAGGAAGAACAGGTCTTGATCCTGATGAAAGAAGCGATAAAACAATCTCTAAACAAAATATAGCCAACTATTTTATAAGTGATATGTTTCAACCAGAAGATGAGGAGTGGGATTAATGATTGGAGAAGTTTGGACGTATGAAGCAATAAAACCAAATAATGGCATAGCTAAAGTTAGACCTATTTTAATCATTGGCAGTGATGCGAATAATCAATTGCAATATGTCGACATCCATTATGTTATCCTTTCCTCTTCAGCTGACTGTGGAATATATGACGTTGAATTGGATGAAAAAACGGCCTCAAACATTGGTTTAAAAAGTGCTTCAATAATAAAAACAACAAAAATATATACTGGAGCAAAAAGCAAACTAGGTGCCAAAATAGGGGAACTACCTAATGAGAAAAAAGAAGAATTTATAAAAAAATATCGAAGCTATCAAGAAGATATCGTAACGAAATTTCTCTTGGAAGAAGATTAACAATTACTCGTTTAAAGACGAGTCCTTTTTTCTTTCAAAAAGAGAAATTTGTCAAATCTTCGCCCTTTTCTTGAATAAAAGCGAGGAAAAGTGTATACTTTAAACAGATGGTGATAATATGAAGAAAAGAATTCTGAGTGCGATTGTCTTGACGGCAATTTTAGTTCCTTTAGTAGTAGCAGGTGGCAAACCTTTTTTAATAACAATAGGCGTTTTAGCAATAATAAGCCTTAAAGAAATTATTGACTTACCTAAAAGTCATTCCAAAATTCCTAACGGAATAGTTTTACTAGCCATGATAACATTATTGCTACTTATCTTTTATGAATACGAAATCACCGCTCCTTTTGGAGGACCAAGCACAATGACTTTAGCTTTAATGAGTCTAACTTTTTTACTACCAACAATGCTACAATATAAAAAAGGAGAATACGAAACAAAAGATGCCTTTTATCTTATAGGTGTATCACTTTTCTTAAGCACAGCTTTTCATAGTGTCATTGTCCTAAGAGCAGAAAATATTAATCTATTAGTATATTTACTTTTAATTGCTATTTGTACAGATATCTTTGCTTATTTTATCGGTTCTTTCTTTGGCAAAAGAAAAATATTTCCAAATATCAGTCCCAACAAAACTTACGCTGGATGTATTGGTGGAGCCATTTTAGGAACAATCATTCCTGTTCTATTTTACTATTTTGTGATTTCTAAGGAACAAATAGTAGGTATTTTAATTATGACTTTCTTATTGACTATAGTTACAGAATTAGGAGATTTATTATTTAGTAAAATAAAAAGAGAAAATGGAATCAAAGATTTTTCAGATTTAATTCCAGGTCATGGAGGAATATTAGATCGCTTTGATAGCTTTATCTTTGTAGCACTTGCTTACATGATATTAATTAGATTTATTTAGAAAGGACTATTATTATGTGGATATTAAGTTTACTTGTATTTATTATTATTCTGGGCCTAATTATTTTAGTTCATGAATTTGGTCATTTTATCTGTGCTAAAAAATCAGGCGTATATATTTATGAATTTTCAATTGGCATGGGACCAGTAATTTTTTCTCACAAAGGAAAAGACGGGATAAACTATAACATTAGAGCATTGCCTATTGGAGGATTTGTTCAAATGGCTGGCGAAGTATATGAAGACGACTCTAAAATTCCTAAAGAAAAATTTATGTGCAACCGTCCATGGTATCAAAGACTATGCATTCTAGTTGCCGGTGTTTTTAATAACTTTGTTTTAGCCATTGTTCTTTTATTTATCATGGCTTTAATATGGGGACCAACTAGTAATACTCCCAAAGTCTTAAATGTTATGGAAGATTCAGCCGCAATGGCAGCTGGCATGAAAAGTGGCGATATTATTACTAGTATTAATGGGCATGAATTCACATCATGGGATGTAGGCCAAATCTATCTTTATTATAAAAATGAAAGTAACGTCTATACCTTTGGTGTAGAAAGAGAAGGCACGAAAGAAACACTTACAATGAGCCCTAAAATAGTAGTAGATGAAGAAGGTAATGAAACTAAAGTATTTGGTATTCAAATTGATAACAGTCGTGAAAAAAATATTTGGGAATGTATTAAATATACCTTTGAAAAATTTGTAGATGTCATTCATTCAATGATTATTACGGTTTGGGGACTCATCAGTGGTCAAGTTTCTATAGCAAACCTTTCCGGTCCAGTCGGAATATATAAAGTCATTGATGAAAGTGTAAAATATGGTATCCAACAACTTATATATATTACAGCTTTCTTATCCATAAACGTTGGCTTTATCAACATTTTACCGTTCCCAGCTTTTGACGGAGGTCATGTACTATTTATGATAATCGAAAAAATAAAGGGAAGTAAAGTAAATGCTAAATTTGAGAATATTTGTAATTTAGTAGGTTTTGCATTATTAATGCTTTTAATGGTCTACATCACGATTCAAGATATCATAAGGTTTTTCTGATGGAAGAAGTAAACATAGAACAATATTTAAAAGAAGAAGAGTGGACATCTTTGTCTTTCTCAGCCTCTTCATCTAATGTTCAAATGACCCGAGAATCCTTTAATATAGACAACTGTTGTTTCCAAAAAATTGTCATGTCAAATTCAAAATTTCTTGAATCAACAATATTAGACACTTCCTTTGAAAACTGCGATTTATCAAATATTAATTTTCAAAAAAGTTATCTCGGAAGAGTTAGTTTTAAAAACTGTAAAATGATTGGAGCAGATTTTACCGATGCCTCATTAAAAGAAGTAACATTCATAAACTGTGATTTGACTTATAGTAACTACAGTAACACGACAATAAATAAAGTATTTTATACAACTTGTAATCTAAAAGAAGCTTATTTTATTGAATCGAATATTAAAGTCATATCTTTTGAACAAAATGAGATGGAAAAAACGGAGTTTGTTCACGTGAATCTAAAAGGTGTAGATTTTTCTACAAATACGCTTATTAATCCTCGTTTTGATTTACCTTCCTTAAAAAAGATAATTCTCTTACCAGAACAAAGCTATTTTTTAGCACAAATGCTTGATGTAGAATTGAAAGATTATTAAAAAATGTGCTATAATAGCACCATGTTCTAATAGCTCAGTTGGATAGAGCGTTAGCCTCCGAAGCTAAAGGTCAGGAGTTCGAATCTCCTTTAGAACACCAGTTTGTTATGAATCCCTTTATTTAAGGGATTTTTTTCATATAAAAAGAAAGTAATACAATAAGTGCGACCGTGTAGGTCAAATATTTTAGTAGGTGGAAATCCTACCTAGAAAGTGACCAA
>CALVQE010000045.1 GCA_944355355.1 uncultured Bacilli bacterium | reverse complement strand
TTTTTTATTTTATGCAAGTTTCCTTGACATATTCATAATATCATATTTATATAATTTTGTCAAAAGTCTATTTATATATATTTCTATATCAAATTAGTAAACTTTTTTAAAATTCATCTTATAACTATCTATTTTTGATTTTAATTTTTGACAACGAATATACTCTATCTATAACATCATCCGAATCATATTGTTCATATTTTGGAGCTCTTTCTAATTCTGGAATATTAAACATTTCCCAATATTTCAATTTAATATGATAAGTAGCAACTCCTTCTGGAGTATTGATTCCTGCTATAAAGCTATCATTAAACATCGGATCATTTTCTTCATCAAAATGTTTTTTTGATTTCCATGATATTTCAGGTAGTAAATTACATAAAGTACAAAATAAAATAATTCTATGTCTATACAATTCGCCAAAAGTATGATGTCCATCACTAATTTCTTTTGTAAATATTTCTCCAGATAATTTACTTTCAATAATTAACCTATTAATATCATCAATTTTTGACATGCTATCACATCCAATGTTTTCTATTATAACATAATTACATGAAAAAACGAACCTTTATTGGGTTCGTATCATTTCTTTATGGTGGAGGACGTGGGACTCGAACCCGCGACCCTCTGCGTGCAAGGCAGATGCTCTAGCCAACTGAGCTAGTCCCCCAACGAACAAACTAATGATACCATAGAAAAATGATCTCTGCAAGCATTTTTTTCATTTTATTGCTCAAGAATTAAAAAAAGTGCTAAAAATCTACTTCAAAGTACCATTATAAACCTTTTTTGTATCACTCATAACTACAAATGCATTAGGAGATTTTTGTAAAACAAGCTTTTCTAACTTCTTTACACTCCGTGAATTCACTTCCAAAAAAAGCATAATTCGATCTTCAGCATTATATGCACTCTCTAAATGAAGAATATTCATCCGATACCCCCGCATCTTTAAAGAGTTTAAAAGATCCTTCTCATCTTCCGAAACAATAATCTGAACACCAACAACCCCACGAATAAAATACTTAGACAAACAAGAACCAATTAAAGTACCAGTTGCATACCCTAAAGAATAAGCAATCGGTATAAAAATAGAATCAATAGAAATAATCAATGCCTCTCTAGCTACTAAAAACCAAATTAAAATCTCAAAAAAGGCCAAAATAGCTCCAATTAAACTCTTTCCTTTAATCATAATATTTTGCCGAAAAGTAGAAATTGTTACATCTAAAATTCGCGCAAAAAAAATTTTCACACAAACAAACAATAAGTTCATCTTAAATCCCTCATCATTAGTGTGTAAAAATTATTTAATTTAATACCATAACTAAAACAAGAATAACTAAAATAAGCAAAATACCTAAAACCACAAGAAGACCTAATAATTTATTTTCATTACTCTGAGGTTTCTCATATTTAATCGGAGCCATGCCATATCGTTCCAAAACCATATCAACATCATACTGTTTTTTCTTCTTCTCCTCTTTAAAAACTTTCATTTGTTTAGGAGTCAAAGCAGCCCCACAAAAAGGACAAACAGCTCTTTCTGTTCCCAAAGCTTTGCCACAACGTTCACATCTCATAAGTCACCTTCATAATCCTCAATAAAATGATTACCTTTATGAGGTTCTTCCCTTAACAAATCTTCATAATCTCTCTGTCTTAAAGCTTCATACAAAACAATTGCTACCGAATTAGAAAGATTTAAAGCCCTTACCTTATCGGTCATTGGAATACGCGCACACGTATCTAAATGAGGTTTTAAAATACTTCTAGGAATACCAGTACTTTCCTTTCCAAAAACTAAATAAATATCTTCCTTTGTATCCCTATAATCAAAAGCAGAATGAGGCTTATGCCCGTACCGTGTATAAAAATACATCTTTCCCCTATTCTTACGAACAAAATCATCCCAATTTTTATAAACTGTATACGTACAATCTTGAATATAATTAACTCCACTTCGTTTAATACTTTTTTCATCCAAAGAAAATCCTAATGGTTCAATCAAATGCAAAGGTGTATGTGTAGCCACACAAGTTCGCATAATATTTCCCGTATTACCAGGAATCTCTGGTTCAAACAAAACAACATGTAACATAAAAACCTCCAAAAAAAGAAAAGTAACTACTTTTCAAATTCATAAATATCTAAAAGCTTAACAAAATCAGCATCACTCATCATTTGCTCATCATCTCTTTGAATATAATCTACTAACTCTCCATCTTTATAATATAAAATAGTAGGCACTTTCTCAATTCCTTCATCAAGTTTCAAATTTTGACCAAGTACACTATAAGGATCGGTAATAACCCCACAAGTATTATCTAAAGTATAAACATAAAAATGTCCTTCTAAATTATAATCCTTGATGACTTTCAATAACTTCTTTTCCAAATTAAACTCATCTTCATTAGACTCTTTTGGTCTTACAAAAACAAAATTGTAATCACCTAAGATAGCATTAGAAACGCTCTCACAATTTGTACTAGCGATATCATTTTCTACCAAATAACTCTTTCTTTCCCAATCTACAGAATAAGTATTATTCTTAACTTGAATAAAATAAACAACTAATATAACTACAACTAAAATAGCAGCCAAAATAACAGCAAAAGTTCTCAATGCAAACTGTCTAGAATCAAACGCAACCTCCTTTTTTTCAGGTTCTTGAACAATTGACTCCTTAACCACTTCTTCTTTTTCTACTTTACTTTCCTGTACAGGTTCCACTACTTTTGAAGAAACCACCTTCGTCTTAGCTGGCGTTTTTCTTGCCGTTGTAGTCTTTTTAGAACCTGTTGTAGTTGTTTTCTTATTAGTACTAGTAGTTTTCTTTTTCGTTGTAGCAGACTTCGAACTTGTATTTCCCTTTTTTGCCGTAGTCGTTTTCTTCTTTGTCGTCTTCTTTTCTTCTTTCATAATATCTTCACACCCTTTATGAATAAAATATAACACAAATTACTTTTTTTTACAATAAAATTAGACATGTTTCCATGCCTAATAACCTTTCTTCTTATAATAATCATACAATGCCTTAAAACGATTAAAATGGACAATTTCTCTTTGTCTTAAAAATAACAATACCCCTATAACATCCTCATCATCAGTCATATTAATCAAAGCCTCATAAGTAGCTCTTGCCTTTTCCTCAGCAGCCATATCCTCATATAAATTCGCTAAAACATCTCCCGTTACAGCAAAATAAGTAACCGTAAATGGATTGCCAAAACTATCACTCGGATAAATTCCTTTACCATGTTCAGCATACATTGAACCAAGACCAGCTGCTTCCATCTCCTCCAAAGTTGCATCTTTAACTAACTGACTAACCATCGTACAAATCATCTCACAATGACCAAGTTCCTCAGTTGCAATATCATTAAGTAGTGCCTTACCTCTTTCATCAGGCATCGTAAACTTCTGACTAAAATATCTTAAAGAAGCTCCTAACTCACCATTAGCCCCACCAAACTGTGTTAATAAATACTTAGCCATCTTCAAATCCTTCTTTTTAATATTAATAGGATAATTCAAATGCTTAACATACTTAAACATACTTAGAACCTCCACTTCTATCCCAAGGCCATGGATTATTAATCCAATTAAACTTATCACCTTGTGTCTGTGTAACCGTCATCGGACCATAAGACTCACTATAACGTTCCTCTAAACGATTCTTTTCCTTAACATACTCCTTAAACAAAGCATATGCATTCATATCATTCGGATACAAATCCAAATACAAATTTAAATCGTTAATAGCAAAAGAATAAGCCATTAACTTAAATAACAATTTTTCCTGTTCACTCTCAGGTTCTAACTTAAAATAAGTATATTTTTTATAAGGGACATACTCATCTCGCATTAAATTTCCCCTTAAAAACCCTTCTTCTGGAGTTAAAAATTTATTAACTCGTTCTTCACAAAAATCACTATCAGGTATTTGAAATAAACTTATTTCATAATTAAAATCTGTATTATCAAACAACATACTTTCATCCTCCCATAGGTATTTTAATCAAAAAAAAGCCCCTTGCTAGGGCAAACGTCTAAAGAGTATTAAACTTCTTAAAAGTTTATTAAAAATATCTACTCTTATCTTTAATCATCCATTTTACTATCCTTCCACCATATATGGATTGCCGGCACTTCCATCTCCCAATTTTAAACTATCAGCCTTTAGATTTAGGGTTGGACGTATACCGACCGAGCTATTCACGTTGCTGCTGTAGTTCGCATTACCGTCCGAACTGACAAAACGAACATCCGCATAGCTGCCACCGAAGTAGCTAGGCGACATAGTCCAATAACCGTTACCTGTATATAAGTAATACCCTGAATTAGAATCACTATATCCTCCAGCTAGCACAGCTTCATCCGCTGTAACTAGTCCTATTGAATACGTTAAATCCCCATTACCTGTGACTTCATCATTTGCTGTAAATCGATCGTTTTGATTTGAACAAGCAAGTCTTGGATAGTGTGTTCCTGCACTACTCCATGGGCCATATCTCCAACGGTAATCAGTAAGACTTGTGCCGGCGCCTGTACCGCTGTTGGATGAATTAAAGGTTCGGTCATTACAGAATAAAGTATCACTGATGTAACTGGATAAGCCTTTATCTCCAATATTTGTTTTATACCAATTATCTAAATAAGTTTTAATAGTACTATCATTGGTATTAGCATGAGTGTCTTCATAAGTACTTGCCCCAACTGTTCCATACATATATCCTACGCCAGTATTATCATTATAAGATGAATTGTATACACTTGTTCCAACTTGACGATCTGCGCTTGAATCGTTATTAGCATGTGCACTTGTTCCATCATAAATTATTCGGATAGTTCCATCACCATTAATTCTTAAGATTCTCCAATAATAATCCCCAAACTTGACATAGTTATTCGTAACATTACCTCGGTAATAATAACTTGTTCCATAATCATCTGGAGCACTGCAAAGATATCCATTGGTACTTTCAACACCAGTTACCCCTACCGTTCCATCTGCATTTACAACCGGACATCCTTCAGTATCTACATCCGCAATAATACTACATTGAATAGAATCGCTTCCATATTCCATTATACATTCATCGTACGGTGTTGTTTTTCTAAAATATAGACTACAACTTACTCTACCATTTGCCTCGCCACTCACAGTTATAATTGGATTCCAAGATTCGGTATCCCAAGAAATACTTCCATTAGTACAACTAGATTTCTCGGTATCCAATGTGTATCCACTATCCTTAGATGGTACTTGAGCAATTTTTTCTCCATTTTCATCAAACAGGGCTAAGGTAGTATTCTCATCATATTCAATTAAATTATGAACTGGTCTATTTCCTATAGCTATAATACTTCCTAAAATCATTAAAATACTTAAACTTAACACTACTCTTTTCTTCATACAAAAATCACCACAGTTTCCTATGATGATTATACATGAATACCCCCCCCCCGTTGTCAATTTACATTTTTTTGACAATGTTTTTTTATAACTCAACTTCTATTGTTGAATCAAACTTAGCAAAAAGCATTGTAATCAAATGATTAAGCTTACGATAGATATACAAAGAATCAATACATAAAACAAAAGCAATTAAAGCACTAGTTAAAGTTAAAGGCGTTAAGCTAAAGAAAGAATACTGGAACAAAGTGCAATACAAGAATCCGGCAAACATAGTACAAAACAAAACTCTACGTATAATTGTAAATGGCATACAAATCTTATATAAATAGATAAAGCCAGTCAAAGCAGTTAAATAAACACATAAAGTACTTTGTAATTCATAAGGAAGTTCAAATAAAGTAGCAAAACAAGCAACCAAAACGACATTAAACACCACAGTTAAAGCCGTTGGTAAACTACGTGTAACAACCTTTAAAAGAAAATTACCTTTAACCAAATCATTATTAGGTTCCAAAGCTAAAATAAAGGAAGGAATACCAATCGTAAATCCAGTAATTAAAGTTAACTGAATTGGAATAAAGAAATACTTAGAACCAATAAGAACACTAAAAACAATTAAAAGCATTGTATAAATTGTCTTTACAAGTAATAAAGAAGCACTTCTTTCAATATTATTAATCGTCCGCCTTCCCTCAGCCACAATCTTAGGTAAAGAATCAAAATTATCATCTAATAAAACCAACTGAGCTACATTACGTGCTGCATCTGACCCACTCGCTACAGAAATAGCACAATCACTTTTCTTTAAAGCCAAAACATCATTCACGCCATCTCCCGTCATTGCCACCGTTCTACCACTCTTTTGTAACGATTCAATAATAACCTTTTTTTGATTAGGCGTTACTCTTCCAAACACTTCATACTTCCCTACAGCTTGCTCTAACTCTTCATCACTTAATGAACCAACATCAATACCATTAACATCATCTAACCCAACTTTTTTAGCAATATTCAAAACGGTACTAACATTATCACCTGAAATAATCTTAACCATAACACCCTGTTCTTTAAAATAATCTAAAGTAGCTTTAGCTTCCTTACGAATAATATCTTCAATAATAACAAACCCTAAAACAGTCAAATTCTTTGGGTTTTTTGAAAGCTTTCCCTTTCCTTTTGCTACAAGCAAAACCCGATAATCTTCCTGATAAACAGAAAGCTCTTTTTCAACTTTTTTCACCTCATCTTTTAACAAAAACTCTGGTGCCCCAATATAAATAGAACCGAAATGTTTAAACTGTAAACCAGAAAACTTTCGTTCTGAAGAAAAAGGAATACTATCGATAAGTACATCTTCACTTTTTCCCGTAAAATACTCCTTTAAAGCATTCATCGTTGAATTAGAGTCCTTCGTATAATGAGCATAAGTATCTAAAATTTCTTGCAAATCCTCTAGAGATGTCTTTTGATAAGGAAGAAACTTTACGACCTGCATTTTTCCTTCCGTAAGCGTTCCCGTCTTATCCAAACAAATAACGTCTACCCTAGCTAAAGTCTCAATACAATATAATTGTTGAACCAATACCTTATAACGAGAAAGCCTTATAACACTGACAGCCATAACAGAACTAGTAAGAAGCACTAATCCTTCGGGAATCATTCCAATTAAAGCTGCCACAGTTCTAAAAATAGCCTCCGTAACATTACCAGCATTAGCCGAAAGCTGACTAAAATACATAACTACAGCAATAGGAATAATAATGACCGAAATTACCTTTAAAAGACTTTCAAAAGAATTCATAATAACCGAATTAACTTTTTTCTCATACTTTGCTTCCCGTGATATAGAAGAAGCATAATTATCTTTTCCAATATGTTCTACCTTAGCAATACAATTTCCACTAACCACAAAAGAACCAGATAAAATCATATCTCCCTTTTTCTTTAAAATAGCATCAGGTTCTCCAGTTAACAAAGACTCATTAACTTCAATTTCTCCTTCCATAACTAAAGAATCAGCCACAACCTGATGTCCACTGGCAAGCAGAATAACATCATCTAAAACCAGTTCCTCTAACTTAAGTTCATATTTCTTTCCATCACGAATCGTTTCAATAGTAGATTCAGCCAAAACACTCAAACGATCAATAATCTTTTTCGAAATAATTTCCTCAACAATACTAATGATAGAATTGACAATAATAACACCCATAAACAAACAATTCTTAAGACCTTGAAACAATTGCCCATTTAAAAGACCAGAAATAAAAACTGAGACTCCAAGTGCAATATTAAGAAAATTAAAATAAGTACAAAAATTACTAACAATAATCTGTTTAATACTTTTCGTTTTAGGAGAATCATCATAATTTACTAATCCCTCTTGCTTACGTAATTCTACTTGTTCTAAAGATAATCCCATCTGGGCACTTGGATTAAATCTTTCCATAAAATCACCACGTCTTCTTAAACATTATAGCACACTTTAGAACATTACAAACTTACAATTTTGTCAGAAAAATATTAAAGAAATTTGCTCAAAAACCAAGTCCATATGCCGTCATCAAATAAATTATAAGACGCTCCATCTAATTTCACAAAAGTAAAATCAAAAACTACTAGCTAAAACATCAGCATAACTCTCAATTTTACAAGAAGAAAGCAATTGCTTTTAAAGGATTCGAGGAAGTTACCACATCATAAAAGAATTAACTCCCCATAATCAATTTATATTTTATTTACGCTTCCATAACTTCCACCGTATACGGATTACTAGCAGTTCCATCACCAGACTTTAGACTATCAGCTTTTAGATTTATAACGGGCCTTACACCGTGCGAGTCGTTCACGTAGTTGCTGTAGATGCTCGCATAACCGTTCGAATGGACGCCACGAACATACGCATAGCCGTCATCAAAATCGTTAGGCGACATGGTCCAGTAATAGTTGCCGGTATATAAATAATACCCAGAATTAGTCGCAGTATATCCTCCTGCTAAATAAACCTCATCGGTATTAACAAGTCCGATTGGATACGTTAAATCGCCATTGCCGGTCACTTCATCATCTACTGTAAATCGATCATTTTGATTTGGACATGTAAGTCGTATTCCATTACTAGAACTAAACCAACGATAACGAGTTTCACTTGTTCCTGTACCAGTCCCACTATTGGATGAACCAAATGAACGATCATTACAAAATAAAGTGTCTGCAATATACCTTTCATACTCTGTTCCCTGTATATGCTCCTCATACCAAGCATCCACTTTTCCTTTAATAGTACTATTTGCTATGTTAACATGCGTATCATCATAAGTAATATCATCCCATGTTCTACTTATGGTATAGGCATTGGCTGTTATAATGGTATTTTCACTTTCTACATAATAAATCGTACTACAACGACTCGAGCTTCTACTTGCACAGGTATACTTTCCTACTTGACTTCCATCATATACACTTTGTGTTGCTCCAATTAAAGCAAAATATCCTGTTGTTGTATCAAAGGTATAACTATCTGCATAATAGTAGTAATTGTTTAAAGTTCGACTGCTTGTGGTTTCGCTCATTTCAGGTTCTCCCCATATATTCTCTCCATACATATAGCCTACATGTGCATTGTTATTATAAGAAAAATTATAATAACTTTCTCCTATTTGAGTATAATCCGTACTTGAATCATTATAGCCATTTTTTAAAACATCACTTTTATTCGGCAAAGCATCGATAACACTAGCATCTCCAGCATAAATCATTCTTATACCTCCATCGCCATTGATTCTTAGGATTCGCCAGTAATAGCCTCCAAACTTAACCCAGTTATTTTCTACATTTCCTCGATAGTAATAACTAGATCCATAATCATCTGGAGCACTACAAAGATAGCCAGTGGTATCTTCTCTACCAGTAACTTGGACAGTTCCATCTGCATTAACCGTTGGACATCCTTCAGTATCTGCATCTGCTAAGATACTACATTGAATGGAATCTTCTCCATACTCTTCTATGCATTGTTCATAGCCTGTTGGCATATGATCTATGTAACTAGCAATGATGGTGACTTTACTATTGAATACTTTGTTCATTGAATCCGTGTCATTTGCTGTTACATTTTCATCCATCCATAATCTTAAGTCGTATGTAACACTTTCATTGTGGTCTAAATAGCCTGTTGTTAGTTTGAAGGATGTTGTTGCATTATCTAATGTCGGTTGAACTACTTCATTAGAAGATAATAAGACTGGTGTGTTATCTCCTAACATCACTTTTAAATAACTATAGTTTGTTAGGGTAGAATCATTTATGACTTCTAGTTTTATTTGATAAGAAGCATAAGAAGAACATTGATTAGTTATAGTAAATGTATATGGTGTTAAAGTCTTTCCTTCTTCATCGGTTATAGGATAAGCCTTTAAAAGTTGAATAGCTTCTGTATCTTCTTTAAAAGTAATACTGAAACAATCTGTTGCCACGATATTGCTATTTGTTTGTTGAAAGTTTAAGATCCAAGCAGCAAAGGATACGCCTGTTATCACACAAATTAATGAGACTATTCCTACAATCAAATACACATTCTTTTCTTCAATCGAGTAGAGGAAAATAATAGTTAAATTATTTTGCCCCTCTCACACCACCGCACATACGGTTCTCGTA
>CALVQE010000044.1 GCA_944355355.1 uncultured Bacilli bacterium | reverse complement strand
CATAATAAAATGCCGATAATCCCTTTTTAAATAAGGTATTTATCAGCATTTATAAATTCTTTCATGTCTTTAACCTGTGGAAAACTCAATCTGTTAATTAAAACCCAAGTCGAACATTTAAATATGGATGTTTCGTTTGGTCTTACAATTCCAATTAACTCGTTCAAATTTATTTTATTTTCTTAAACGAAATTTTATCCTTTGGCGATTTATAAGCATGAATTTCATATATAATACTTTTATTTTAATCTTTATATATTTTAGCCATCTTTTATATATACTATTTGACATAGTTATTGACAAATAATCATTTATTTGCTACATTAAATATGTCAAAAGCAATTAAGTTTGCTTGGGGGGTTCGTGGTATCGCGGACGGTAAGAGCTGGTTTATCCAGTTCTTATTTTTTGTTTTAAGGAAATATTTTTATTCCTTTACTCTTATAATTTGGATATCCGACTATTTTATCTTCAAATGTCAAAAACGCTTTATCTTTAATACTTCTTTTAACATATTTATGTACGGGATAAGAAAATAAATCTGTTATTTCAAGTCCTACATAAGTTATACTATATTCCTCATTCCATTTAGGGTTAAAATATACTCCAGCTATTTTTAATTTTAATTCTTTAGAACTGATCTTTTTTGTGCCTAAATTATTTTACATTTAATATTCTTCATAGTATTCGTTAAATCAGTCATAAACTCATTATAATTTATAATACTATCATTAAAACAATTATTATGTTTTCTTATATCGCGTGAATGAAAGCATACTGCCTTCTCGCGCTTTAACTTGCTATCATAAAACATACCATTTTCCCAATACTTACTTTTTAACAATTTTATAATTTTCTTTGAATTCATATATTCTTCTTTAGTAAAGATACATCCTGTAATAGTAAAATATTTATCGTCTTCTCCTATTTCTTTTTCATTTGATATTTGTTTTAGTACGTAGTTCAAATTACTACTACCATTTTCATCAATACACATTACATAATCAATATCCTTTTTCATCGATAAAATTTTAGTAGGTTTATCATACCATTTTGACACATTATCATCTCCTAATCCATTTAAACAAACAACTTGAAGCCATTATACTATTTCTATTCAATGATTAACTAAATATTGGCCATTAGGATAAAGAACGAAGAAAATCGTATTTACTTCAGCTGTATTAAAATAAGGTATTTCTAAACTACTTAACGTATCTAAAGTAGCTTGGCTCGGATGATGATATCTATTATCACGCCCAGCACTGATAATTGCCAAATCTGGATGCACATGGGCTAGAAAACTTACATTGCTACTTGTATAAGAGCCGTGATGCCCAAGCTTAATGATATTGCTAGGATAAACCAATGAAGTAATCTTTTTCTCAACGGTTTGACTAACGTCTCCCATCATCAAAAAAGAAACAGATTTACTTGTTATTCGATAAACTAAACTAGCATCATTCTCGTCCTCACTTTCCTGCGTATATTCTTGAATTTGAAAAAAAGAAGAAGATAGCTTTGAATCAATTTTTTCAGGATATAACCTTTTAATTTCTTCCTCTAAATAAGTATCTTCATTTTGATTGAGAATAATTTTATCAACAGATAGTAGTTTCAGTAATTCTAAAGCATTGCCAATATGATCATAATCCCCATGTGTAAGAACAAGTGTATTAATTTTATTTATCCCAATCGAATGCAAAAAAGCAATGATAGTTTCAGCTTGAGTCGTACTCTTTTTTGAAACAGCCCACGACTTTTTAGGATAAGTAATATATCCTCCTGTATCAATTAAAATAACCTCTTTTTGATGAGGCGCTATAAAAAGCGCCGCGTCCCCCTGCCCTACATCCAAAAAATAAACAAAACTATTATTTGAAAACTTCGGCCATATCTTGATTAACATAAGCAAAGAAATCAACAAGACAAGGCTTACTTTTGGCCTCTTTGATTTTCGAATAAACATAAAACAAACAAAACCATAAATAGCCCATATGACCTCAGACGTCTTAGGTATAGTAATAAGGCCGATTGTAAATGAAGCACATATTTGATTAATCCATTCAAACAAACGAACAATTAAAGAAAATATAGGCATAAAAAAAGGAAAAAGAAGAACAACAAAACAAGCAGGATAAAACAAATAAGTTACATATGGAATAAAAAACAGATTAAACAAAACGGAAAAAACATTGACTTCATAAAAATGAATAGCTGTAATAGGTAGACTAACAATAAAGGCAACAAGACTAGAATAAAATAAGTTAACAAACCTATTTTCCTTTGGCTTTATATATGTGAAACAAAAACTAATTAAAAAAGAATATTGGAACCCTATGTCATATAAATAAAATGGCTCCACAATAAGCATTAAGAAAAAGACAAATACACATATTTCTCTATTTGTCCAGTTTAAGCCTGTATACTTTCTAACTTGTTTCAGTTCATAAATCAACACAACTCTCAATACAGACGGTATAAAATTCACAATAAATACATAAAAGGATAAAAAGAAAAAAGTGATGAGTTGGCCGACCAAGCCCTGCTTGCGAACTAACTTAGTTAGCATCCATACAAATAGAGAAATATGCATACCTGACACAGCAAATAAATGACTAATACCATTTTGTCTACTTAAAGACATATCAAGCATACTTGTATCACCGAAGAGAAAAGCCAGAAAGTATTCCGAATGTTCAAGTTCTTTTAAATAATTGGCCACCTTATTTTTTATTTGATATGGCAAAACCTCTTCTTGAACTACTTGAATACTTTCTGCTTCAAAAAGATAATGAATATGCTGATAATACAAATACTTCCGATAATTAAACGTATTAGGTAAAGCGTTTTCTAAAGGTTGCTTTAACGTTCCAGTGACTCGTATGACTTTTCCATACCCCAAATCATCACTCAAACTCTCTTTTTCTTCTTCTGTTTTTATAAAATAAGTACCAATAACTTTTTCTTTATCCCTTAAAGTAAAAGAAAGCTTATCTCCGTCTATCTCATAATCGACCACTTCTCCCATTAAAATGCTCTCTGTTCCATCAAAAGCACTTTCTTCAATAGTAAGACTAGCAAAGAAAACTCTTCCTGTTGCCCAAAGGAAAGAAAAGATTAAAATCCATTTACAAAGTGATATATGGTAAAAGTTTTTCATAAACGGATTCTCCAATACCACTGATATTCATTAAGTCTTCAGTTTTTGTAAAATTACCACAAGTCTCTCGATATTCAATAATCATTTGAGCCTTAGATTCGCCTATTCCAGGCAATGTCATAAGTTCCTCAATTGTTGCTGTATTAATAGATATTAGTCCTGTTTGAGTGGTCTCATCATCTTCCGTTACCGGTTCTTTTTCTAAATCCATAGCCAGTACTTCCTCGTGTGTAAACACCGTGATGACCATCTCATTAGTAAGTTGCTTACTTAAATTCAAATTACTTGTGTCGGCACTTTCAAGTAACCCTCCAGCCAAAACTATGGCATCTTCAACAATACTTCCAACGTCTAAACGATAAACACCTGGTTGCGCCACTGCTCCTTTGACATCTACAATAACCTGAGAAGGCGTATCAGAAACCAAATTCTCTGTAGATGGACAAGTAAAGGCTTCTTCGGCAGTTACTTCATTAACATATAAAAGAAAGAAAACAACAACTAAAACACCAAGAACAACAAACCCACCCAAAATTTTTTTACTATCAAAAAATTCAAATACTCTATCCACCGGCTCCTCCTTTCTACGGAAGTTTCCCTTCCTACCTATATATACCGGTTTTAAAAGCAATTTCCTTTTTTTAGACAAATATTTTTCTTTTTTTCATAAAATATATTAAAGAAGGTGGTATATTGTTCCCTAGTCCTGTTCGAAGTGGATTAACTTTATCTAAAGTAATTGGTGGTGTAAGCAAAACATTAAACGTAGCTAATCAAATTATTCCCCTTTATATGCAAGCCAAACCAATGATTAGTAATGCTAGAAATGCTTTTAAAATTGCCAAAGGAATACTTAGCACCCCTAGTACAAGCAATACATCTCAAAATGACAATGTAGCCTCATCAAATAAAGAAAAAACAACCACAACAAAAGAAGAACAACCAACTATTGTTTCCACCAATAATCCTGTGTTCTTCTTATAAAGCTTGAATATAATGTGAAAGTAAATTCTTCTCTTTTTCTATTTTCTGATAAGATTGTTTATCTTTATCTTTTACTTTCTTTAAAAGACAATTATATTTTTCTTCTAAATACAAATAATATTTTTCATTTTCTTTCTTAAATAATCCAAAATATCTTTCCTCTAAAGATAGTTTTTGAATCCCCGGAACATATTTCATAACAACGTAAAAATGCTTCTTTTCTTCCACAACTGTCTCATCACTTAACGTATAAGCACGATTTTCCATAAATGTCCGAAGAATATCCAAATCATTATTTGATTGAATAATGATTTTTTTTATCGTTTTCAACTTCATAGAATCAGCTAAAATATGTATAATCGTTGAAGTCCCCATTCCAGCAATCACCAAAGTATCATACTCATCTACGGAAATATCTTCCAAGCCGTCCCCTAATTGTAAAGCAATTTTATTTTCTAAACCCTTTTTTTGTATATTTTTCCGAGCCATATTTAATGACTCTTCATGAATATCCGTTGCTAAAATCTGCTGTGTTCCAAGACGGGCCATCCAAATAGCCACATAAGCATGATCACACCCAACATCAATAATTTTATCTTGAACATTCAAATAAGCACATATAGCTTGCAATCTCTTCTGTTTCATTAATCCGTCATAAAATCCTTAAGCTTTTTAGCCCGTGATGGATGTCTTAACTTACGAAGTGCCTTGGCTTCAATCTGACGAATACGTTCACGAGTAACATTAAACTTCTTACCAACCTCTTCCAAAGTATGACTAGTTCCATCAATAAGACCAAATCGCAACTCTAAAACTTCTTGTTCTCTTTCTTGAAGCGTTTCTAAAACTGCTTTAATTTCTTCTTTTAATATCTCATTTGTTGCATATTCTTCTGGAGTCATCATATTAATGTCTTTAACAAAATCTCCTAAATGAGAATCATCCTCTTCACCAATAGGTGTTTCCAAAGAAACAGGATCTTGACTAATCTTAATCACATCTCTCACCTTTTCCACAGAAATCCCCATCTTCTTAGCTAACTCTTCCTCAGTTGGTTCACGATTGAGTTCAAGTGTTAATTGACGTTGAATACGAGCCATTTTATTAATAGTTTCAACCATATGCACAGGCACACGAATCGTTCTAGCTTGATCAGCTAAAGCTCTTGTAATAGCCTGACGAATCCACCAAGTTGCATAAGTAGAAAATTTGTATCCTTTATCATAATCAAACTTATCTACAGCCTTCATAAGCCCAATATTACCTTCTTGAATTAAATCCAAGAAAAGCAATCCTCTACCTACATATCTTTTAGCAATTGAAACAACCAATCTCAAATTAGACTCTGCTAACTTATTTTTAGCTTCTTCATCACCATTAGCAACTCGTTTAGAAAGATCAATCTCTTCATCAGGTGTCAACAAAGAAATGCGTCCAATCTCCTTTAAATACATCCGAACTGGATCATTAATATTAATATCTTTCGTAATTTCCGCATCATCTAAAATAATAGGCTCATCCATCTTCTTTGGATCAGATGCATCCTCGTCATCCTCTCCCACAATAGCAATTTCATTTTCAATTAGAGCATTATACAAATCATCTAAAGAATCATTATCAACCTCAAGCCCCTTAAGAGCTGAAGCAAGTTCTTCATAAGTGACCTTACTATTTTCTTTTCCTTTTTTAATAAGTTCTTCTTTACGTTCTTCAAAAGACTTAATCTCTTTTAATTTTACCGGAGAAACCTTCTTATGCAAAGGAGCTACTTCTACAAGTTCAATCTTAGCATCAAGAATTTCTTTTTGAAACTGAAGTACCTCTTCTTTGGTAACATGACATTCCTTAGCAATTTCTCCTACTTCACTAATAAGCAAATAACCTTCTTTTTTACCCTTTTCTAATAACTCATTTTTTTTCATCTCAAACTTAGTCATTTTTAACACTTCTTTCTTCCTTTAATTCTTGAATTTTCTTTTTTAAATTCACAATGTCTTCCCCTATCAATCCTTTTTTATGTATATCTGTTTCCTTTTTTTGTGACTCTTTTAATTCCTTAACTTTATCTTCCCAAAGTTTCATCTTAATATGAAAGATATAATCCTCCATCTTAGTTTCAGCAATTTCTTCATCATTTATACCTTGAATAATAGCACTCATTGCTTCTTTAAGAGGTGAAATCTCAACATAACTTAAAAAATCAGCCAGCTCTATATTCTTATTTTGTTCATAATAATAAATAATTTCATTAGCAATCCCCCTATAAACTTCCTCTTTAAAATAACCTAAGCGATTCTGATACATTTTAATATACTTTGCATCATTCATCATATAATACAAAATATGTTCAGCACTAGAAACATAAGCATTCTTTCGCTTGACAACGACTGGCTTTGAAGTTTCTTTTTGCCTTACGGGCACTTTTTCCTTAATTTCTTCCTTTAAAACATCATAAGAAAGATTATATTCCTGAACTAACTTATTCAATGTTATGTCAATGGTAATCGCATCTTTACCCTCCAAGGTTTTTAAAACTTCTTTTACATAATTTGCAAGATCATTCGTATCCTGAAGATTTTTATTCTTTTTAAGAAAATTTAATTTAAACTCCAGAAAAGAAAGTGGATGATCAATATTTTCCTGCATAGCCTCTATACCATAAGTAACAATATATTCATCCGGATCTTTTTTTCCACTTAACCTTACAACTTCAAGTTCAAATTCCTCTTTTTCTAACTCAAGACCAACTTGATAAGTAGCAAGTTCCCCTGCGCTATCATTATCTAACATCAAAATTACTGGTACTCTAAGCTTTTTTAATAAGACAATTTGATCATGTGTCAAACTTGTTCCCATTAAGGCAATAGTATTTTTAAAACCACTTGCATACATACGAATCGCGTCCATATTACCTTCAACTAAAATAACTCTCTTAGCTAACCGAACAGCATCACGAGCACGATGATAATTAAATAAAATATTACCTTTACGGAACAACTTTGTTTCACGACTATTTAAATATTTTGGCGTACTATCGTTTTCATATACTCGCCCTGTAAAACCAACAACTCTACCCTCATCATTATGAATAGGAAATAAAATACGATTACGAAAGACATCCTGGTAATTTAAATCAACTTGATTTAATAACCCTAATTCAACTAACTTAGCAGGACTAATATTTTTCTTTTGAAAAAACTCAAACAAAGAATTATTTGCAAAAGAAAGACCAATATTAAAATCCTTAATCATCTCGTCATTTAAACCCCGTTTTTTTAAATAACTTTTGGCAGGCAAACCTTTCTCAGTATTTAAATTATTTTCATAAAATAAACTCGCCAAATTCATAAGTTCATATTCTTCTTGATACTTTTGAACTGGTGTATAAGTTTTGGTAATAGTTATAGGCATTCCCACTTTTTCAGCAACCTTGACCACAGCTTCTAAATACGAAATATTCTCATATTCACTAACAAACTTAAAAACGTTCCCGGCCATTCCACAAGAAAAACATTTAAAAAGCTGTCTTTCTCTGGAAACACTCATACTTGGTGAATGATCCTGATGAAATGGGCAAACTCCAAAGTAATTCTTCCCCTTCTGCGTAAGCGGAATATATTCTTTAACAATATCAACGATATCTGCCTTTTGTCTTATCTCATTTATTGTTTCTTGAGATAATCTTGGCATTTTTCATCCTCCCTAATAATATATATTCCCGATAAAATCGCGATTTCCTTTTTTAAAATGAAAAAAAATCATCAAATTTGACGATTTTCTTCAAAATTTTACACATTTTTGACATTATTTGCATAAAATATGTTTCTTAAAAAAAAGATAATAATATAAATTATAACAAACATTTACAATCAATATAGCTAAATAAGCCCCTTCTGGAAAATGACTAAGTGTAAAAAGGAAACTTAATATTCCAATAGCGCATCCAAACAAAATTTGCATCTTTCTTTGCACTGGTGAAATAGAATTATTCAGAAAAAAGACAATCGCTCCAAAAAACAAAGAATTATTAAAAAGAAAAGCAAAAGATATCGGTGTTCCAGTCCCTAAAAAATAAAGACAAGAAATAACTAAATAAGATGCAAGAATATAAATAGGAAGCTCTCTTTTATAATAAAAATTCGTAGCCGAAAAACCATATAAGATTAAAAGCAAAAAAATACTCGTCGTTCCATAATTCCCTATTCCTCGCCCCATAAATATGTCAAACGTACCATATAAAAATGGTATAGACTGTTCAATAACGTTATAATAAGTTATGGAACATACTTGCGTTAGCACAAAAACTAAACTTGCATACAAAGCAAGAAAAGAAAAATGAGGCATATACTTAATCAAAATATTTTTTAAAACAACATATAATCCTACAACAAAGAAAAAAAGCCATAAAGGAAACTGGGGAGGAATTAAAAGACTGCAAATTAACGCTTCAATCACCATGTTCAAAGAAAGTTTTTGCTTCTTAAATAGACTATATCCTGCAAACAAAGCTAAACTAATCAATGGATAAGCAATATATCTTAAAGAGGAAAACAAAGATAATTTTCCTAAAAAAACATAGGTTAAACCATTCTTATAAAAGCCATAAGCCCAAAGCAAAACCAACCCTAAACATATTCCAAGCTCATAAAAACTACGTTTATCCTTAAAATGTAAATAGGTATGCTTATTCATCCTGATCACCTACCATAACTTTTGCTAAATCAATATAACTCGGACAAATAAAAGTACAAAGTCCACAATGAATACAATTTGTGCATCCTTTTTTTCCCTTAGTAAGTAAAGCCTGATAAGGTTTACAACCCATTGGACAAACTAAATTGCACTTTCCACAACCCTCACATTGTTTTGTTTCACAAACAATTGGTTTCATAAAATACACAGCTCGAACATGCTCATCTAAAATAATTCGATCCATCTGACTTTTTATACCACACATAAGTCCATTTACATAAACCTCATAATCATCTCTTTGAAATTTCAAAACTTCCTGAACAATCTCCTGCAACTCCGTTCCAATTTTAACACGAACAACTTGAGGATTAGAAATAGCATCGCCCGTTAAAGTCACAAAAATAAAATCCTTACGTCTAGCCTTAATAATCTCATGATACAAATCAAAAATTTCTTCTGTTGTTACAACTCCATCCTCTTCACTTAAATGTAGATACTTTTTTAAAACAACATCATTGCCAATTGGATAAACATCAGGCAAAATAACCAGTTCCATATTTGGATAAGTACTCAGAACTGTTTGAAAAGCTTCAATACTTTCACGATCATTTTCCTTAACACAAATCCTACTAACCGAAATACCAAAAGTATGCGCAATAGCATCTAACATAAGTAAAATCTCATTATGATAATACTTATGTAAAAAAGGACGATTTGCTAAATAAACTTCATCTTCTATACCATTCAAAACTAATGATTTCTTTCCTTTAATTTTATTCCAATCATATCCTTCATAATTCAATATTTTTTTCTGCAAAGTCGGCTCAATGATCGTTGTGGTAAAATCAACCCCAGCATAATGATCACTCTCCTGATAATCATTTAAAACTTGCAAAAAAAGGCTTTCCTTACCCTCTTCATTTAATCTCTTATCGATATTCTTAATCTTGCCACTAATTGGACTATAATAAATCTTATTATCTAAAGAAAATAAAGGATCACTTTTCAATATTTCCTTTTTACTTACCAATATCTTTGCTCGTTCATCTATATTCAACCAGACTCTCTGTGGAGCGAGAAAATCAGTAATTGTACTCTTAACCTTTATCGAAGGATCTTTCACTAAAGCTAATAATCTTTTCACAATACCACCACATATAACTATTTTAACATCATTTTAAAGAGAAAAAAAGACCTCCTCAAAAAGAAAGTCATTCTGTTGTTACAGTTCAGATAGAGCATGACAAAAATTAGGTAGAATGATAAAATTCTATCTATTTTTATGCATGAATCATTTC
>CALVQE010000043.1 GCA_944355355.1 uncultured Bacilli bacterium | reverse complement strand
GCTCTAGTGATTTTCATAGGGCAACTCCCTCCTGATGAATCAAATTATATAATACAAACATATGTTTGTCAATGCTAAATTGTGGGTTATTGTATTGCTTTCCTTTTATACAAGAAAAAAATCCCTTAGATAAAGGGATGAATATCAAAATGGCGTTCCCTGTAGGAATCGAACCTACAACTAAATCTTAGGAGGATTTTGTAATTTCCATTTTACTAAGGGAACGTAAGTTAATTGTAACAAAAAAAGAAAGCCTTATCAAGAATCTTTCCTAAACAACCTCATAAAAACTTCTTAACTGTTCTAAGCCTTTCTTTTCTTTTCTTGAGATCATCACCTGAGTCATTCCCATTTTCTCGGCCGTTTCCTTTTGGGTTAAATCTTCAAAATAACGATACTCTAATATTTTCTGTTCATCGGCAGAAAGTGCTTCCAAGCTACTTTGTAAAGCAACTTTATCTTCCAAAGATATCTTTTCTTTCAACGGAATGGTCTCGTATAGCTCTCTTGCTTCCTCGGTGTTATTATCAAGACTGATCATCTCTGCAGTCAAAGAGGCAATCTCTGCGATTTGCATCGTACTAAGTCCTAAAAACGTGGCAATTTCCTCATAATTCGGAGAACGCCCCATTTTCAAAGACAAAGTATTCTTGGCGATTTCAATTTGCTTTGCTAATCTTAAAATATCCTTATTTACCTTAATTTTTCTTTCCTTCATAACTAAATCATACATCTCTCCAAAGATATAATCATAAGCATAAGTAGAAAATTTACAAGTTCCATCTTGGCGAAATTTTTTCAAAGCTTTTAGCACCCCCATGCTTCCAGCTTGAATTAAATCTTCAAAAGGAACCTGGTAAAACTTCGCAGCTACATGTTTGATTAAAGGCATATTTTCCCTAATCAAATCCTCACAATTCAAATCATCATCCACTTTCTAGTGTATGCGCATACGATATCCAATCAAACTTTTCTTTATGTCATCTTTAACATCACAAAGAAGAAAATTTCCTTTCTGTTTTTTCATTGTAATTTTTGTCTTTAACAAAGCATATTTTCCCTCACTATCAATCTTAGAAAGTTCTTTACAATCACAAATAAAATTTTTAATCTTTTCTTTTTGAATATAAGGAATAATATAATGATGAAACTTATAGGTTTCTTTCTTTGTTAATTTTCCAACTAACCTAGCATATAAATTTTCTCCTTGAACATCTAAATTTAAAATTAGCATTCTCTCACCCTCGCCTATTTTAATATAGAGAATTTTTTGAATTTTTTAAACATATTCGACAAAACAAAACAAAAAAAGTGATTGCTCACTTTTTAAACTTGTCCCGTAATATCATTTATCTTTTGAATAGCTTCCTGTACTACTTCTTCATCTGGAATCATCACCGAAGAATAAAGATCAGGCATCGAAGCAGTTTTTCGTGAAGCATCTGAACCAGTTAATACCATACTTTCAACCGTCCACGAAGGCATGCCATCTAATTGCCATTCAATAAAACCAGTGATATTTGCCAGAGAAAGATTTGTCGTAAAATCACCCTCAATGCTTCCTAATATTTGTGAATATTTAGTTAAAATCGTCGACGTAGACATCTTTTCAATTACCGCACTTAAAACCTGCTGTTGATGTCTTGCCCGTGCTACATCTCCTTCTCTAAGCCCATAACGTTCCCGAACATAAGCCAACGCTTGTTTTCCACCCAAATGATTAGTGCCTTTTGGAAATACGTAATATATATGCTCATTATTCTCTTCATAATCAGCTGTAAACTCAAATGGATTGTCCACATCTACCCCGCCAATAGCATCAATAATTTCTACTAAAGAAGTAAAATTAATACGTAAAAAATAATTAATATCCATTTCTAAGAGATTTTCAATCGTTTTAACCGAAGTTTCAACGCCTTTCAAGCCAGCATGTGTTAACTTATCCTTTAAGCCAGTTGATCCAGCAATAGACACATAATAATCTCGTGGAATAGAAGTAAGTAAAATTTGATGCGTTGTTGGATTAACCGTAATAACCATATTAACATCACTACGACTAACCGTATTAAGCTCTCCATAAGTATCTATTCCCGTTACATAAACACTAAAAGGTTCTTGGGTAATTTTAACATCTTTTGTAATGTTTTCTCCTTCCACATGAACCGTAATAGTTGAAATTACCTTTAGCTCTGAAGAAATATTACTATTCATTTCCTCATAAAGCTTATACTCCCCTTGTTCAATCAAAGCAGCCTCACAATCTTCATTAAAAAGCGCATTAAATAGATTACTATTATCTGAAACTGTATTTTTAGTAAGTTTTACCTGTTTATCAATATCATCTACTGCCTTATTGACTCCCTTACGATCATCAACATAAACCAACCGTTTATCTGCTAAATCATCAATAGAATCATAGCTCTTCATTTTAGAAGTAACCACGTAATAATTTTCAGTTTGAATATTCAAAAATTGAATACTTTCAAAAAAACTTAAAGTTGCATTTTGATAATGCATAGCCACACTAAAGAAAATAACAAGAACAATAGATAAAATAGTTCCACTCAAACGCAACTTATAATTCTTTCTTGACATTAAAAAATACAAGCCACAATCAATCAACAATAAAATAACAAAAGCTATAATAAGATATTTCAAAGGAAAAATATCTAAACGCACAAGCAAAATAAACATAAGCAAACTAATTGCCGCCACAACAAGCGAAATTCCTTTAAACACAACACTCTTTTTCAATTTTCTTTTTTTCTTTGTTTCCACTATGCTCACCTATTAAAAATTATATAAAAAAAGAGGGAAAATACAACCATTTCCCCATGATTTTACATTTATTTGATTAATACTTTACCAGCTGTAACCATTTTCAAATTACGAACAAATAAATCCCATACACTTGCTTTAGAAATATCCTCTTTAACCGTAACATCTAAAGTATCGACAACATTTCCAGACTCGTCCACAACTTCTACATTACCAACGATATCGCCCTTTTTTACAGGAGCTTTTAAACCCTCAACCTTAACATTATAAGAATAATTAGGCTTCGCCTGTGTTTGCTTAAGTAATTTTACATAGTCCTCAGTAAGGACAATATCAGTCGTCTCCATCGTACCATTTTCAATTCTTTTTGTTCCCAAAGTATTATCTTTTGCATACAAAATTTCTGTTTTATAGGTATTAAAACCATAATTTAGCAAACTAGAAATATCACTACTCCGATGATCACTTGTATCCGCGCCCATAACAACTGCGATAAGACGCAAATTATTTTTCTTTGCTGTTGCTGTTAAACAATAACCTGCAGATGCCGTAAAGCCAGTTTTCAAGCCATCAACACCATCATAAAATCTCACCAACTTATTTGTATTGACAAGCCAAGTACTTGTTCCATCATTTTTCTGTAAATAATCCTCATAAATACTTGTAAATTCCAAGATTTTTTCATGAGAAATCAATTCTCGAGCCAAAATAGCCATATCATAAGCACTAGACACATGTCCTTCCTCATCTAACCCATGAGGATTTTTAAATGTCGTACTTTTAAGTCCTAATTCTTTAGCTCGCTCATTCATTCTATTCACAAACTCAGAAACACTACCACTTATCTTTTCAGCCATAGCTACAACAGCATCATTACCGGAAGCAATGGCAATACCTTTTAATAGTTCCTCGACTTTATAAACCTCGCCAGCTTCCAAAAAAACTTGACTTCCTCCCATACTAGCGGCATTTTCACTAATAGTCACTTCTGTATCTAAAGTTATACTGCCATTATCAATTGCTTCCATAATCAAAAGCATACTCATAATTTTAGTCATCGAAGCTGGAGCTAGAGTTTCATTCTCATTTTTTCGATATAAAATTTCACCACTGTCAAAATCCATTAAAATAGCGCTTTTGCTATTAAAAGCCAAATCATCACTAATTTCCTCAGCAGACGCAACAGGAATAAAAAATAAAATACCCAATAATAAACATAATACTTTCTTCATTTAACACCTCTCACTAAAAAAATATGTCTACTTTGTATTTTTATTCAAAAAAGGTGATATAATGAATTATGTAAGGTGGTAGAAATGAAATTAAAAAGAAGCTGGGCGATTTTCTTCAGCATTACAGGTGTTCTAATCTTAATTATGTTAATTGCCCTCATATCCGTAAATTTTTTTAAACAAACAGAAGCTCCAGTCAAAACAGAGCGAGAAATTCTTGAAGAAAAAGGTATCATATATGTAGATAAAGAAAACTTTACAACTGAAGCTAATACATTATTAGATAAAGGTTATTCAGCTACAGAAATCAATCAAATCTATGAATATATGAGTGATCGTAACCTAGATCTTATTTTATTAGAAGATTACAAAGACTTATCTGCTTTCTATGAGATCTCTAATTTCGATTTTTCTAAAATAGATCGCTATCTTGCTTATCAATCTTTAGAAAATTTAGAAATGAGTGACGCAGTAACTCGTGTAAACCTAAATTTAGACAAACCCTTCTATTCTGAAGTAGAAGAAATTACTGATCCTGAAAGCATCACCGTGCTTGTTAATAAATACCATGCACTACCAAGTGACTATGTACCTAGTGACCTCGTTACCATTCCAGGAACTTCTCTTCAAATTAGACAAGTTGCCCTAGATGACTATCAAAATCTTATTGCAGCTGCAACCTTAGATGGCTTAAATCTAATCCCTTATAGCACATACCGTTCCTACGACTATCAAGATTCCTTATATAATTATTATTTAGGAAGAGACCCTCAAAGCGAAGTAGATACCTATTCAGCACGTCCAGGACACTCTGAACACCAAACTGGATTAGCGATCGATATTCGTAGCAGCGTTTTATCGGATAGTCTAACCGATGCAGATTATGAATGGATGCAAAACAATTCTTATAAATATGGTTTTATTATCCGTTATCCAAAAGACGGTTCAACAATCACTGGTTATATGGAAGAGCCATGGCATATCCGTTATGTTGGCGTTGAAGCTGCCACCAAAATACATGAATCAGGACTTCACTTTGATGAATATTACGATCTATACCTAAAAACCTACTAGATGCCTAAAAGCATCTTTTTTTAACACTTACTTAACCATAAAGCAAAATTCTTTCCTAAACTTTTCCCGAGCTCAAACAATCCTTCAAAACAATTCACAATAGCATTAACCATTGATGCCGACCATGCCCCACCTTTAATCTTTAATAACTCACTTCTTTTCAAAATCATCCTTAACCCTCCTTTGAACAACTTGTATTATTATTTAAAAAGCCATCTATAAATCCAGCCAAAAAAGTAAATAGTCCCCCAAAAATACCCCCAATCCAAAGCCAATTCGCCGATCCACCTCGAATCTCTTGCAATTCCAACTGATTAAGCACGATCATCACCTCCTCTCAAAACATCAATAATCTTTTTTCCGATACTTTCTCTTCTTAAAACAATTTTAACTTCCACTGGTTGCTTGTTATACCAATCTTGCTTGGAAATCACTAACTTAAGTGTTTGAACCGGAATATTGTAAATCACCTCTACCTCCCCAAAATCAATAGATTGAACTGATATTTTCTCATCATGAACATATACTTCTAATTCCTTTTGAAAATACCTGACATCATCTACTGACATCGTGAGTTCTAAAGTACAAGTTTTACCACACTGATATAAACCTTGATAAGTCCCAAGCAACGGTACAGTTTCCTGAAATAATAACTTTAAAAATAGCCCAAATAAAACCAAACTAAAAAATAACAACCATAAATGCTTATGCTTTTTCTGTAAAAGAGCATATACATTATGATAAATACTCCGATTTGTCACAACTTTATACTCCTTTCAAATAAATCCTGATGATTCTTATGGCTAATATATAAAATATTCTTTCCCTTCAAATACTTACGAACATCTTTAATAATAGCCACTTCCAAATCCTCATCCACTTCACTTAAGCACTCATCAAGCAAATAAAAACTTGCTTCTTTAAGTAAAATCCTCGCTAAAACAATTCGTTGTTTTTCACCACCCGACACATTATAATCTTGAATACAAGTCTCATAACGCAAAGGCTTATTAGCCACAACCTCTTCCAGTCGACAAATCTTACAAACTTTCGAAAAACGTTCATCCTCTTTACTACCAAACAAAATATTTTCGCGAATACTGCCCATAAATATGTTTTCTTTTTGACTCAAATAAAGAATCGAACTGCGAATATCTGCCAAACTATAATCTTTCAAATTTTTCCCGTCTAATAAAACCTCTCCTTTATAATCATTTATTTCACCATGTAAAATCTTACAAATAGTACTCTTTCCACACCCACTAGGGCCTTGCAAAAAGACATGTTCTTTAGCTTTAATCTGAAACTGAATATCTTTTAAAACAAAACTACATTGATTATAAGAATAACTTAATTTATTAATTTTAATCGAAGCAGGTTTAAGCGAACACTCCTTTTCCAAAGAACACTCTACCTTTAAATGAGCCATTTCACTAATCTTCTTTATAACCCCTTTCATATAACAAAACTTTGGAGCAATGTCGGCCATTGCCTTCAATGGACTGACAAAATAAACATACAAACTTTGAAAAGTTATAAAGCTTAAAAGAGTAATTTCACCATGGCAAACTAACCATACTCCATAAGTCAAAAGAATAAAAAATAAAAACTCCAAAAAATTTTCTCGCAAAGCCCTTTGCAACATCAACTTTTTCTGATATTTCAACTGACTTTCTTCATAAACACAAAAAGCACTTTCAACACGATTCATAACATAAGATGTTTGATTAAGATGTTTCATCGTCAAAAAAATTCGAATACTTTCTAATAACTTTTCTTGCCATTTCTTATCTTCTTCCAACATCTCTAAAATCATAAAATAAAAAGGCTTAGCTATGATTAAACTAATCCCGACATAAAGCAACATTCCTATTAAAAGAACTAACGTAAGTTGCCAATTTAACCAAAATAAAATGAAGAAAGAGAATAAAATCATAATAAGTTCAAGAAAAAAAGTAATACAAATATCTTGAAAAAGTCCTTTAATCTCAAAAGCATTCTGAACACGGGTAATAATATCCCCCTCATGATAAGAAAAAAATTTTGTAACCGAAAAAGAAAACACATGCTTTAAAAAAGCATAAATATAATTTGTTTCAATATTTTTATTTAAAAAAATAGTCAAATAATTTTTAAAATAACCAAAAAGAAATCGAAAAATAAAAACAATAAAAAAAACGAATGATATAGCTAAAAAAGTATTTCTATCAAATGAAACTTGGCTTTCTAAAGCTATTTTAAAATAAGTTCCATTAACAATTGTTAAGAGAGTTGTCAAAACACTACACAAGATAATCAAACCAAATATTTTTTTCTCTTTTTTAGCAAAATAAAACAATACCGAAAAAATGCTTTTTTCTTTAGGAACAACGGGAATTTTCTGCTGAGGAATCGCAAACAAAATAACCCCGTCCCAAATATATTCAAACTCTTTTTTAGAAATTGTTCTTTTCCCAATCATCGGATCCATAAGAACAACCTCATATTTTCTTGACTTTACTAGTACAACAAAATGATTTAAACCGTTAGGAAGAACAATATGAACGATAGCTGGAAGTAAATCTTGATTTAAATCATTACAAGTTATTTTTTTTCCAAAGGAATCGAATCCATATTTTTTAAGCGTTTCTACTAGATGATATGCACTCGTTCCATCTTTATCAGTACAAGTATCTTCCCTGAGCTTTTCTATAGGAACATGACCATGATAATATTCAATAATATATTCCAAACAAGTCACACCGCAATCCTGTAAATCTCTTTGTTGCATAGTCTTCATTTATTCACCTCCCTCACAAATATATACCCTAAAAAGAGCCAATTTCCTTCTTTTTCACATAAAAAAAAATAAGTTTTTCAACCTATTTCGTTTTTTTCTTTTTCTTCTTAGCATTAGTTCGAGATTTCTGATCAATCTTTTTCATAATCTCAAATTCTTTTTCATTTGTTTTCCATAAAGTTGGAAAAGCTTTAAGTAATCTTTTAGGATATCTTCGAATGCCTTTAACTCTCTTATTAAGCATCCGTTCTAACATACCAGGTATTCTAGCTAACTTTTCATTTTTCAAATCTTCAACAATAATAATTCGATTACGTAAATTATAAGCAACTAAACAAGAATAAACAACATCCAAAACAAAAATAATAAACAAGACAATAGCCGTCCCCATCAAAACTTCATCTTTAACCTGCAAAAGAAAATCAGTAATATAAGGATTTAATATATACAAAATAATTGGTGAGCCCAAACCAAAGCAAATCAAATTCTTTAAACAAATTCTGCCATTAATATTAAATTTTTCCTCACTGTAATCCCACCATTTATTATGAAAAATTTTCTCCAAAACATAACTTGTAATATACTCAATAGCCCCTGTTACGACCATACCTAGTAAAATTACCAAAAAGACATTATGCATAAAAGGCTTTAAAATCCAAATTAAAGCTAAACTTCCAACACCGTAGATTGGAATAATAGGACCACAAAAAAAACCACGGTTGGTTATCCTTTTATCTATAATAGCACAAAAAATCATTTCTGCTACATACCCAATCATACTAAATAAAATAAACTTCATAAAAAGTAAAGAGATCTGATACATAATATCCCAACTTCCTAGCTATTTTTATTATAGCATATATCCTTTTAATTCATGTAATAAATTTTCTTAATTGCCATAGAATGTAATAAAGACTAGGAGGAAAATGTAATGATTAATAAACAGAGTGTTTGGTTTGTAACCCTATTTAGTTTAATTTTAGTATTATCCATTTATTATGTCACTTTAAACGATTCCAGTTTAAAAAGCATAATTGAAAACACTGCTCCTGAAAATACAACACCAGTAAATGTTGACGTTGAAGAAAGTAGTCTACTTGTCTCCTTACGCATTGAAGAAGATGAAAGCGTTTTAAAAGAAATGAATGACTATCAATCCATTTTATTAGATAGCACATCTACCACTGAAGAAAAAAACAATGCCTACAATTCACTTTTAGCATTAAACCAAAAAAAGGCTGACGAAGAAAAAATTGAGACTAAAATCAAAGAAGAATTCCAATTAGAAAGCTTTGTTAAAATCAAAGAGGATACCATTAGCATAACTATAGCTAGCACTGACCACTCCACTTCATTAGCCAACAACATTATTCGCAGTGTTCAAACTCTTTATGAAACAAACAAATATATTACCGTAAAATTTGAAAATGCCTAGGTCCATTTCCCTAAAAGCCTCATAAAATACTACTAAGGAACTATGGGGAAGTGGGTGAAAACATGAGTGGAAAAATACTAACACACCGCGAAAAAGAAATATTTGAAATGCTCGTTCAAAATTACTCAACAAAAGAAATTGCTCAAAAATTAAACATAAGTGAAAAAACCGTTCGCAACCACATTTCAAATGCCATGCAAAAACTTGAAGTAAAAGGACGAGCTAGTGCCGTAGTGGAACTCATTCGTTTAAAAGAAATTAGTATCTAAAAAGAGTCTTTCTAAAAGATTCTTTTTTTGTCATCAAGTTTCTTGTCCAATCATACAGTTTATTAGGTGATTTATGTGATTCGGGAATGTGTTAAAAGAAAATTAATTATTACCACTTTTGCCTTAATTGTCTTTTTAATTACGCTAACCTTTCCAAAAGTAGAAGAAAAAATCGAAAATGTAACAATAAGTTATCAATCAGGAAATACATTTCCTATATATTTATTAGACAAAGATAATTTAGTAGCGCGCACAACCTTAGCCATGAAAGAAACATCTACTATAGAACAAGCTAAAGAAATTATTACTTTTCTAACCATCAATAATTCTAAAAGCGCTTATATTCCTGCCACTTTTGAACCAGTAATTCCAAACAACACCACCCTACTTAGCATTGACATTCAAGATCAAGTCTTAAAAGTAAACTTTAGTAAAGAATTTCTAAATGTAGCCAAAGGATATGAAGAAAAAATGATTGAATGTCTTGTTTATTCATTAACAGAACTAGAAGACATAAAAGGCGTTATTTTATACGTTGAAGGAAATATGCTTCAAAAAATCCCTAATACAGCTACCGCTTTACCAAGCCTACTTACACGTGATATTGGCGTTAACAAAATGTATAATCTAAATTCAATCAAAAATGTTAGTAAAACTACAACTTATTACATTGCTAAAGAAAACGATACAATTTATTACGTTCCAGTAACTCTTTTAGAAAACAACGACAATAACAAAATTGAAATCGTCATTGAAAGATTAAAAAGCAACCCTAGCCTCAGAACAAACCTTATGAGTTATCTCAATGCCTCAAGCGAACTATCTAACTACGAAATATTAGAAGAAACCGTTTACTTAAGCTTCTCCCCTTTACTATATGAAGGGCTTGCCAACACCGAAATGACTGAAGTTGTAAAATACTCAATTTCCCTTTCATTAAAAGATACCCTAAACATTAAAAATGTCGTATTTACAGAGGACACTACTCCGGCCGAATAAAAATACATCATCTCTCACTTCAATTCGCAAAATTCATAAATTGTTAAAAAATCTAGGAAAATAAAGGGATAAAAATATTTTGAATGTAAAAAAACTGAAAATTTCACTAATTTTTATTTTAAACCAGAAGCCAATCATACTAAATTTTCATTAACTTATATAAGTTTTTAGTACATATTTGTTCATAAAATCCCTTATTTTTTCTTAAAAACTAAATTTTGCGAATTGAAGCATCTCTCAAAAAACATGTGATTTCTAAGTAAAAATGTTACATTTTATGTGATCAATTATAAGTGAAAATGTTACATAAAAATATGAGGTAAA
>CALVQE010000042.1 GCA_944355355.1 uncultured Bacilli bacterium | reverse complement strand
TACAACTCAGATTAAAACAAGCTGGTATGAGATGGAGTGTGGATGGTGCTAATTATATGATTGCATTAAGATGCATGGATAAAATAGAAAAAATAGTGACTGATTATATTTACTAGTAGCAGTCACCATTTTTCTATTTTGCCCCGGAAAATTTTTTACACCCTGATTAGAGGAAATGGGTGGTAATTTTTTGTTCAATGTGGTAATCTATATATTGCTAGATGTTAAGCATATTTTTTTAGTGATAGGAAAGGAATGCTATGTTAAGTTTAAAAAAAATTAAGAAAAGTTATAAAACAGGGGATTTTATACAACATGCTTTAAAGGGTGTATCTTTACAGTTTCGAAAAAATGAGTTTGTGGCTATTTTAGGACCTAGTGGTAGTGGTAAGACAACTCTTTTGAATATTATTGGTGGGCTTGATCGTTATGATGAGGGAAACTTGATTATTAATAATCGAGAAACAAAAAATTTCAAAGATAGTGAATGGGACGCTTATCGAAATAATTGTATTGGTTTTATTTTTCAAAGTTATAATTTGATTGGACATATTGATGTGTTAGCTAATGTAGAAATGGGTATGACTTTGAGTGGTGTAAGTAGTAAAGAAAGACGTAAGAAAGCTTTGGAAGTTTTGGATAGGGTTGGTCTTTCTGAACACGCTCATAAAAGGCCAAATCAGCTTAGTGGTGGTCAAATGCAACGAGTTGCTATTGCTAGGGCTTTAGCTAATGATCCTGATATTATTTTAGCAGATGAACCGACTGGAGCATTGGATTCAAAGACAAGTGTTCAAATTATGGAATTGATTCAAGAGATTGCTAAAGATAAGCTTGTTATTATGGTTACTCATAATCCAGAGTTAGCGCATACTTATGCTACGCGTATTATTGAGATGAAGGATGGTGAGATTCTTAGTGATTCTAATCCTTTAAAAGAAAAAGAAGAAAATAGTGAAGATTATACTATTAAAAAGACTTCGATGGGCTTTTTGACTTCTTTGAAGTTGTCTTTAAATAATATTCGGACTAAAAAAGGAAGAACAATATTAACAGCATTTGCTTCTTCGATAGGAATTATAGGTATTGCTTTGATTTTGAGTTTGTCGAATGGGTTTGATCAACAAATTTCAAAGTTTGAGGGAAATACGCTTAGTACTCTTCCTGTTATTGTTCAAAGGCAGTCAGTTGATTTAGAACAATTTATGCAGTCTTTAGAAGATGGTTTAGAAGAGTATCCTGATACTTCTTATGTGATTCCGTTGGATGAAGAGGCAAATTCTAGTGTTCATCAAAATGTTTTGAATGAGGATTATGTGCAGTATATAGAAAATTTATCTTCTGCGGATGCTTCAGGTATTAATTATAGTTATGCCGTAGCTTTAAATTTATTAGCCAAGGGTAGTGATGGCGTATCTTTGCTCAATACGAATGAATTAGATATTTCTAGTTTGCCACATTCGTTACAGGATAGTGAAACTTCACTTGTTCAGGAACAAATGGATATTTTAGCTGGAAATGTTCCTACAGAGAAAGATGAGCTTTTATTGGTAGTGGATTCAAAAAATCGTGTTTCTAAAGGATTGCTTGACGACTTAGGATTTGATACGGAGACATCTATTGATTTTGATTCTATTTTAGGTAAGGAAATTAAGGTGGCTTTTAATGATGATTATTATAAGGCAGTAGGAAATTATTTTGTGCCAACTAATGATTTGAATGCTTTGTATGACAACGAAAATAATTTGACTTTAAAGATTGTTGGTGTGGCTCGTTTAAAAGAGGATTACGCGGATTATTTGGGCTATCGTGGTTTATATTATACAAATGATCTAATTGATTATGTTATCAGGCAAAATGAAAATTCTCAAGTTGTTCAAAAGCAATTAAGTGTTAATTATAATGTTTTATCTGGTGAACAACTAAATGAAGAAGGTAAGGAAACGGTTTTGGATTATTTAGGCTATCAGTCTTTACCTTATGTTATCTATATTTATACTAATGATTTTGATTCTAAGGAACGAATTATTACTTATTTAGATGATTATAATAAAGACAAAGCTGAAGAAGATCAAATTGTTTATTTAGATCAGGCTGATATGATTAGTTCTTTATCGGGAAATATTATGGATGGAGTTACGATTGTGTTGATTGCTTTTAGTTCTATCTCATTGGTTGTTTCTTCGATTATGATTGGAATTATTATGTATATTTCTGTTTTGGAAAGAACGAAGGAAATTGGTATACTTAGAAGTTTAGGTGCACGTAAGAAAGATATTTCACGAGTTTTTAATTCAGAAACTTTTATTATAGGGCTTGCTTCTGGTTTAATTGGAATTCTTATTGCGTGGGTATTACTCTTTCCAATCAATCACTTATTATATGATTTGACTGAGCTTGAGAATGTTGCTGTTATGAATCCAATTCATGCGCTTATTTTGATTACTATTAGTCTTATTTTGACTTTGATTGGTGGATGGATTCCGGCTAAATTAGCTAGTAAGAAAGATCCTGTCGTGGCTTTACGGACTGAATAGTTGAGGTATTCGACAAAAGGCGTCATTTTTTGACAAAACTTGTCATTTTCTTTTCTTGTGTTTTTCGATTGGATAGGCTAGTATAGAAGGCACCAAGCAGGAAAAAGCTTGGTAAAGGATTTTCCATATTATTAAAATCAAACTACTACCCTATACAATAAACGCTTTTTATTTTTGGTATTTATTTTTGACTTTTTGAAATACCTCAGTACACTTCTTTCTAAGTGAAGTATGGAAATCCTTTTTTTGAAGAGTGACGAAATTGTCACTCTTTTAAAATAACTAGTACTTGACAATGCACAGTAGTGATGATATTCTATTGTTGGAAAGGACGTGATACTATTCATACTCAGTTTAAAAAAGGTGTTTTGGAGTTACTTGTGCTAGCTATTGTATCACGTAAAGATAAATACGGGTATGAATTAGTAGAGGAAGTAAGTCGGATTGTGGATGTTAATGAGGGAACTATTTATCCTATTTTGAAAAGGTTAACTAATGAAGGTTTTTTTGAGACTTATTTGGAGGAATCTAAAGAGGGACCAATTCGAAAGTATTATCATATAACTGTAAGAGGAGTCGAACATTTGAAGGAGTTAAAGAGTGAATGGATGAAGTTTTCTCAAAGTGTAAATGATTTTTTCAAGGAGAGTGAATGAAGTGAAGAAGAAGGAATTTTTGGAAAAGCTACGAAAAAAATTGAATATTTTAGAAGATGGTGAAGTTGATGATATTATTCTAGAATATGAGGGATATATTGATGAGAGAATAGATAATGGGGCAAGTGAAGAGGAAGCGGTAGAATCTTTTGGGGATATTGATGAACTTGCTGATGAGCTTTTACGTGCCTATAAAATTAATGTAAAAAAGGATAAAGATCCGATTGGAGATTTTTCAAAAAAGGTTATTCAGACCATTAATCAGTTGGTGGATGATTTTAGTGAAAAGTCTTCCAAGGAAATTTTGCGATTTATTGTTGAAATCTTTATTATCCTATTCATTATTGGTATTTGTCATATTCCTGTAGGTATGCTTGTTAATTTAGGTAAAGATATATTTTATATTTTATCTAGTCCACTTAATCGAATATTTTTTAGTATTTGGAAATTTATTTTGGAATTTGCTTATTTTATTCTTTCTATTTTAGTCTTTATTCGTATTTTTGAAAAAAGATATTTAAAGAAAGAACAAGTGCTTAAATCGAATGAAGTTATAGATGAAAAAGCGGTTGTTCAAAAGAAGAAAAACACTCGTGAGAAACCTGTGCAGAATGTTGTCACGCCAGTGAAAGAAGAAAAGTCTAAATTAGCTTCAATTGGAGAGTTTATTGTTAAGATTTGTGTTATCTTTTTGAAGTTTGTGGCTATATGTATTTTATTTGGTATTAGTTGCTATTTAATTGGAATGACTTTTGTTGTAGGTATTTGTGTTTATTTTTTAATACGCGGGGTTACTTATTTTGGTTTGTATTTAGTTATGGTGGCTTTGTTCCTCTTTGGAATTATTTTCTTTTCTATTTTATTTAATTTTGTTGTAGATAAGAAAAATAATGGAAAAAAATTGTTTATTAGTATTATGGTTTCGATTTTATTTTTAGGTTTAGGTTGCTTATTCGCTTCTTTGGAAGTTGCTCAGACTGAGTTTATTAATGGAGTGCCAAGTGACTTAAAATTAGAGGTTTTAACGGAAGAACTTACTATGACGGAAGATACCATTTTTATTGGTAATATTGCTAATTATGTTGTGGATAATAGTTTGGAGACGGTTAAAGTTACTTATGAGTATTATCCTGTTGGTACGCAGATGAGTACGAATGTTTCTAAGGTTGATAATTTTGTGTATTTGAATTGGGATATTGAACGTATTTATTTGAAAGATGAAATTTTAAATCATATTATTAATGATTTGAAAGAGAAGAAGGTTTACAATTATTATATTGAGCCAATTATTACTATTACGGCTAATGAGGAAAACATTGATGTTATTAAGAAAAATCGGCAAAAATATTATGAAAATCATACAAATTATTCTGCTTGTGAATTTGTTCGTACTTATACGGTTGAAATGGTACGAGATACGCATGATGAATTACAAAAAGTTGTTGTTTTGTCTGAGTATTTAGAGGATGATTTAGGGTCTGTGAAATTGTCTAGTTCTCTTGTTTCTTCATTAGAACCCGGCAAGACATATGAATTTACTTTTAGAACTTATCAATCTTATATTGATACTGATATTGAGAATGTTTTTGATGAAAATGAGGTTGTTCGTATTACTGAAACGGATAAGACTGGTGTATCACAACGGCAGGATAGTTCATGTAGTATTTTCTATTAAAAGTCCATTCGTGTAAACTGGACTTTTTTTGATGAATTTTTCTTCTATTTATGCTAAACTTAGGTTAGAAGGATGATGGTAATGGAACAACTTAATATGGATATTAGTATGTTGGAACGTTATGGTGAGAATTTGACTCAAAAAACTTATATTACGGATCCAGCAATTGCTCGTGATAATGAAATTAAGCAGTGTATTTTAACTTTACTTACTCCTGAGAAAAGTGCTTTACTTGTTGGTAAACCTGGTATTGGTAAAACAGCAATTGTGGAAGGACTTGCTTATCGTATTCAAAAGGGTAGTGTACCTGATGCTTTAAAAGGCTGGGAAATTATTAAAATTAATATTACTTCTTTATTGGGTTCGGTGCAGTCGGATGGTCAGACGGAGAATCGGATTGATTTATTGGTTAAAGAGTTAAATGCTCGTGATAAAACGATCTTGTTTATTGATGAAACACATGTTTTAGTAAATAAGAATACGCAAGAAAATTCAGGTATTGATTTTGCTAATATGTTGAAGGCAGGATTGGACCGCGGGACAATTAAAATGATTGGGGCGACGACGACGGAAGAGTATGAAACGTATATTTTACGAGATCGAGCTTTTTTGAGACGTTTTCAAAAAATTGATGTTTTGGAGACAGATAAGCCTACAACAGTTAAGATTTTAATTGGGACTGTTCCTAAGTTAGAAAAACAAATTGGTGTGAAGCTTAATTATTCTGAGTTTGTTAAAGAAAGAATTATGACTTTTATTGTTGAAATGACTGATGAATATAAAAGAATTTATGAAGTTGCTTCTCGTTATCCTGACATTTGCTTGACAATACTTGCCAATGCATTTACGTACGCACTTTACGACAATGAAGCTGAGGTTAAGATTAAACATGTTTATAAGGCTATTTGTAATGCTAAGAATATTTATGAAGATGTTAAGATAAAGGAAATTGAGAGGTTTAAGGTTGAATTCAAAGATTTGATTCAAGAAGAAAATGTAGATTTGAATGAAAGGGGATAAAAAAATGAAAAAGATAAAGGTTTTACAGGTTGGCTGTGGCAAGATGAGTAAGTATATTATGCGTTATGTATATGAAAAAAATGGTGAGGTTGTTGGGGCAGTAGATATAGCGCCTGATTTAATAGGAAAAGATATTGGCGAAGTTATGGAAACTGAGAATAAGGGCGTAAAAATAAGTGCTTTGGAAAATCTTTCTGCTTTATTAGAGAGTGTTCAGGTGGATGTTGCTGTTGTGGCGACGATGAGCTTTCTAAATGATATTGAGGAAGTTGTAAGGTTGTGTGTAAAGAAAGGTGTTAATGTGTTGACTACTTGTGAGGAAGCGTTTTATCCAGAAAATTCTAATCCTATTCTTTATCGGGAACTTGATAGTTTAGCTAAGGCTTTTAATGTGACAATTACGGGCTGTGGATATCAAGATATTTTTTGGGGAAATATGATTACTTCTATTTGTGCTTCTATGCAGCGTGTAACAAAGATTAAAGGAAGGAGTTCTTATAATGTTGAAGATTATGGACTCGCTCTTGCTAAAGCACACGGAGCAGGACTTTCTAAAGAGGATTTTCAAAAAGAAATTGCTATTTATAATGATATGACGGACGAGAAAAGACAAGAAATGATGCAAAATAAAGAATTTTTTCCAAGTTATATGTGGAATGTTGTTGGCTGGCTTTGTGATAAATTAGGTTTACATGTGCTTTCTATGCAACAAAGATGTGTTCCGGTTATAGCTGATGAGCCTATAGAAAGTTCTACTTTAAATATGACTTTGCCTACGGGGGCTATTCGAGGTATGAATGCAATTGTTGAATGTATGACTAAAGAAAATATTGTTTTGGAAGTGGAGTGTATTGGTAAGATCTATGTCTCTTCGGAAAAAGATGAAAATGAGTGGACTATTTATGGGGAACCAACAACTACCGTATTAAATTCTAGTCCAGATACGGTACGATTAACTTGTGCTGATGTTGTTAATCGAATTCCACAAGTGATAAAAATGGAAAGTGGGTTTGTGCCAACTAGTCGTTATTCTGAACCTACTTTTGTTGTAAAAGATTTTGAAGAACGTTTGTAGTATGATATGAAATTATTTTTACATACTAATAGGGATGGAGTAGGTTGTAATGAGAAGTATGGAAGTTCATAAAAAAATATTATTTGCTTTAGTACTTGTGTTTGTTTTAGTAGTTGTTCCGTTAGTATGTTTTGGATTGTTTTATCCGAAATTTCGAGTTGAAAATTTTCAAGATACTGTAACTCTTAATTATAAAAATTCTTATCAAATGGCTAGTGGTAATGTTTGTTATGGGAATGTTTTTGATTGCCATGATGTTGCTGTTAGTCAAGAGGGAAGTGTTGATACAAGTAAGCTCGGAGAATATAAAATTACTTATCAGTATACTTTTCAGAATAAAGTGTATACAAAAGAGCAGACAGTTATGGTGGTAGATCAAGAGGCGCCAACGCTTGTTATCAATGATGAGAAATTAATTTATTGTCCAAATGGGAATATGCCTGCATATTCTTATACAGCAACTGATAATTATGATGGAGATTTGACGGATAAAGTAACGGTTCAGCTTGAAGATGGTCAAGTATTGTTTTCGGTGGTGGATTCGTCAGGTAATCGAACTTTTTTGCGAAAAGATGCAACTGCTTTAGATGAAAGTAAACCTGAAATTGTTTTAAATGGAGATAGTGTTGTTTATGTTCCTTTAAATGGGACTTATGAAGAGCTTGGAGCTTCAGCAAGTGATTTTTGTGATGGTGATTTGACAAATCAAATTGAAATTACAGGGGATGTTGATGTTACTCAGGCTGGGGAATATCAACTTACATATTCGATTATTGATTCTTCTGGTAATGAAAGCTCGGTTCAGCGGACGGTTTATGTTTATCGTAATAATGATTATACGGCTCCTTCGGGAAAGAGTATTTATTTAACGTTTGATGATGGGCCAGGTCCTTATACGGAGAAGTTGCTCGATGTTTTAAAGAAGTATAATGTGAAAGCAACATTCTTTGTGACAGATCAGGGTTTGACAAAAAATTATGATTCTGTTATTTTGAGAGCTTATCAAGAGGGACATACGATAGGGCTTCATTCAAATTCGCATAGTTATAGTATTTATACAAATATGAAAACGTATTTTGATGATTTGTATGCTATTCAAGCTAAGGTAAAACGGATAACTGGTTATACGTCAACAATTATTCGGTTTCCTGGAGGAAGCTCTAATACAATTAGTAGTGGTTATGATGGAGGTTCTAGGATTATGTCACAGCTTGCTTTAGCAGTTGAGGCTAAGGGGTTTAGGTATTTTGATTGGAATATAAGTAGTGGTGATGCAGGTGAAACTACGGATACAAATCAGATTGTGAAAAATGTTACTAGTAAGTTAGGTAGTAGTAGTACTTATATGGTATTGCAACATGATATTAAATCTTATAGTGTTGATGCAGTTGAAGGGATTATTCAGTATGGTTTGGCCAATGGTTATGTTTTTCGACCAATTACGATGGATACGCCAACGGTTCATCATCATATAAATAATTAAAAAATCGATCTTAGTATCGATTTTTTTGAAGTATAATCATGTTTTGAGTCAGCATTTTCCAGATAAAAGTTAAGAAGTTATTTAATGAAATAGTACTTCCTCCTTTGATATTTAGTAATGATTGTTTTGATAGCATAATCTGTCCTTTCTAAGAGATGATCTCTATAAATATATATCCTTTTTTGTTTGGATTTCCTTTTTCTTTGGTATAATTTTTGTCTTTTTTTGTCAAACTAGGATTGAGGGAATAATGATGGCAAATTTGAGGGAATATCAGAGAAAAAGAGATTTTAAAAAAACCAGTGAGCCTAGGGGTAGGATTGAAAAGAATAACAAAAAGTTAAGATTTGTGGTACAACATCATATGGCTAGTCATGATCATTATGATTTACGGTTAGAGTGGGATGGTGTTTTAAAGAGTTTTGCTCTTCCTAAGGGCCCTTCTTACTGTGCTTGTGATAAACGGCTTGCTATTATGGTTGAGGATCATCCTCTTTCGTATCGGCATTTTGAAGGTGTTATTCCAAAGGGTGAGTATGGCGGAGGAACTGTTATGCTTTGGGATGAAGGATATTGGGCTTTAGTTAATGAAGTTAGGAAGCCGTTTGGTAAAGAAGAAATGAAAATTGTATTTATGGGAAAAAGGCTGAAAGGCAAATGGACACTTGTTCCGTTTAAGGAAAATAATTGGCTTTTTATTAAAGAGAAAGATAGATTTGAAAATTGGTGTAGGCTTTCTTTGTTTACTAGAAGTATAAAAACCGGTTATTCTATGAATGAAATTGCAAGGGAAAAGACAGAGCCAAAGCAAAAGGATTGGATGGTTCAAGGAATCGAAATTACGAGTCCAGATAAGATTATTTTTTCTTTAGGAAAAGTGAGTAAGTATGAACTTGTACGTTATTATGAGAAGGTTTTTCCAAGAATGTTTCCTTTTTTGGAAAATCGATTAGTTAGTACGAAGCGTTGTCCTGACGGAGTTTTAGATCATTCTTTTTATGTGAAACATTTTGATGTAGATGTGAATCTTGGAATGAGGCATGTTAAGCTTACCAATGATAAGGGTGAGAAAAAGGATTATGCGTATATTTTAAATATAGGTGGACTTATCAAGGAAGTACAACTCAATGGGTATGAATTTCACCTTTGGGGCAGTGAAGTTATACGGTTAAATCGTCCGAATATGATGGTTTTTGATTTTGATCCGGATGAAGGGTTGGGATTAGTTAAACTTCGGCAAGGAGTGAGAGATTTAAAAGCTATTTTGGATGAGCTTCATTTGAAGAGTTTTTTAAAGACTAGTGGTGGAAAAGGATATCATGTAGTTGTGCCTTTTACAAGTTTTCGAAGTTGGAAAAAATTTGAAGATTTTGCGCAGGGTGTTGCAAAGTTAATGACCCAAAAGTGGCCTCGTCGTTATGTGATGAGTATGAGTAAAAAAGGACGCAAGGGAAAGATTTTTATTGATTGGATGCGCAATAAAAAGGGTGCCACTAGTGTAGCACCTTATTCGATTCGTTTAAGAAAGAAGCCTACTGTGTCAATGCCTATTTTTTGGAACGAACTTGATAAAGTTAAGCCTGATGAAATAACTATAGATGTTGCGTTGAATCGGTTAAAGAAAAAAGATCCTTGGGCAGACTTCTTTTATATTCAGCAGTAGTCTTATTAATCACGGTTGATAACTGCTAGAACAATAATTAAGACTACGGCAACTAAAATTCCAAATACTAAAATGTTGAATACATTTTGTGACATGTATTGTAAAAAGAAATTGCTGATATCTGTCCAAAGATCTTTGAATAGATCGATGACGGGTGCAAAGAAATCTAATAAGTCATCTAAAACATTAGCAATAATCATAAAATCACTCTTTTCTTAAAATAATTATAATATAGACTTGAAAAAGAAACAAGAATTTGTTAAAATACGTTTACATGGCGGAATTGGTGAAGTGGTTAACACACCGGATTGTGGCTCCGGCATGCATGGGTTCGACCCCCATATTTCGCCCCAGAATGAAAAAAAGTCGAAAGACTTCAAGATAGAAATCGATTCTTATGAGTCGATTTTTTTGTTTGTTAGAAAGGAATTGGTAATATTTGGTAATTAAAGAGAAATTAGAAATAAGTAAAGAATTGCAAAGGAAGATAAACAACCTAGGTAAATTTAATGGTCAGAAATTAAAATTAGTGGAAGGTAGTATTATCACTGTACCTAAGACCAATATCGCTTACATTGAGTCTTATAAGTTGGAAATAGATGATGATACATATTTAATCTTTGGTGAGAATGAAATTATGTATATTAGTAAAAATAACATCAAAAATAAAATATCGTTGCAAGAACTAGAAGAAGTAATTAGAAATGTCAAAAACTAAAAGGACGAAAATGTTCAAAAATGGACGAAAAAGGACAATTTTGTTCTTGAAATAGACATTTGAGCTGTAGATAATGGTATTATAGAAAAATTTTACCAAAGCAAGAGAAGG
>CALVQE010000041.1 GCA_944355355.1 uncultured Bacilli bacterium | reverse complement strand
ACACTTTAGAAGAGATTTTAGCCTTTAAAAAAGATAGTGAGTGATCACTACTTTTTCAAGTGGCTGTGAATTGTAACGAAAAAAAGAAACGATTTTCTCGTCTCTTATAAAATATTCTTTAAGATAATGGTTTTGGTTCTAGACATTTCATGAAGTGTTGACATTACTCCTTCGTTGCCTATACCAGAATGTTTCCATCCTCCAAATGGCATCTCAAAGCTTCTAAAGAATGATGCACCATTGATGATGACTCCACCACATTCAAGTTTATTTGCTACATATTGACAAGTTTTTTGATTTTCGGAAATAATACATCCACATAGACCATAACTTGATTGGTTAGCAATAGCAATAGCTTCATCGATATCTTCGTATTCAATAATAGAAATAACTGGGCCAAAGATTTCCATGTCTTTAGCTACTTCCATGTTTTTCGTAACATCTACTAAAATAGTAGGTTCATAGAAAGCTCCTTTACGGCGTCCACCAAAAACAACTCTTGCACCTTCGTTTACGGTTGTATTTACTTGTTCTTCGACTTTTTTAGCAGCATCTTCACTAATTAGACAACCAATTCTTGCTTCAGGATTGCTTGGCATACGAACTGGAATACCTTTTAGAGTTTCCATTAATTTCGTTACAAATTCTTCTTTAACATCCTTATGAATTAAGAACCTTTTAGAAGCACAGCATACTTGACCAGTATTGTAAAGACGTCCCCAAATGGTTTCTTTAATAGCTAGATCCACATCACCATCTTTGTGTAAGATGAAGGCATCGTTGCCGCCTAGTTCTAAAGTAACATGGGTTATGTTTTTAGCACATTTAGCCATTGTTTCAGCTCCAGCAATTGTTGATCCTGTTAAAGTAACAAGATTTACATCTGGATTTTCAGCCATGGCTTGGACAGCAAAACCACCACTACCATTGATAAGGTTAATCACACCGCCAGGAATTCCTGCTTCTAATAATAGTTCTGTATATTTTGTTAAAGTTAATGGGTTATGAGCAGATGGTTTTAAAACTACAGCATTTCCCATTAGTAAAGCAGCTGGAACTTTTTGGCAAAATAAGTCACTTGGAAAGTTAAATGGAATAACCGCAACGACAACTCCTAATGGAGCTTGAATTGTATATTGAATCGTTTTTTCATTGCCTTTTTCTTGACCAGCAGGAATGACACTGCCATATTCATGTTTTGCTCTTTCACAAAATGATGGAACGCCAATAGAAACATTGGCTATTTCTGCAATGGCTTCGGTAATTGGTTTTCCTGTTTCATCGGATAATAATTTTGCTAAAGAATCTTTGTCTCGTTCTACTAGAGACACAAATTTCATTAGCTTAGCGGCTCTTTCATGAATTGGAACGTTAGCCCATTCTTTTTGAGCTATTTTAGCCGCCTCAACAGCCCGATCACAATCTAATTTTGTTGATTCTGGAACGGTATCAATTACTTCGTTATTTGCTGGATTTGTTATAGTTATTGTTTTGCCATCTGAGGCATCACACCAGCTTGACCCGATTAAATTCTTTGCCATAGATTACTCTCCAAATCCTGTGTAAGATAGTGATAAGCCACCAACTGTATTTGATGAATGATCTCCTGTACCATATTCTCCAAATGTGAAGACCATTAAGAATTCTTTGTTTGGAATGGCTTTTTTTACTTCAGGATAGATTTCACTTTCTATTTCAGATAAAGCAAGGCCTAAACGACGTCCACCACAGTGAACTAAGAAATAACTATTTGGTTCAGTTACCATTAATTGATTTAATTTGATAATTGTTTCTTCATTGGCTTTTAGAATTCCTTCTGGTGTATTGGTAAGTTGAATTACCGCAGTATTTACAGCTAAGTCTGCACCAATATTCATAGATAAATCATCATTACCAAACATTGGATGACGAACAGCAGTTACTTTGCCAATTGGATCTTTTACTCCTAATGGTGCACAGATTGTCTCTGTTAATAAATTATTGCCCATTAAACTTTCAAGAGATTTACCAGTCCATTCAGCATATTTTTTTAAAGCTGGTTCATGATCAATTTCTACTAAGGTACGTTCACCACTGATTTTGGTAATAATACCGGCATTTTCAGTTTCATGATAAGCTCCTGTATATAGATTTTTCATTTCTCCATCGGTATAGAAAATAGCAATCGCACAACCATCTTGGAATGCTTCTCCATCATTTAAAATGCTCCATTTTCCTTCAACGGTATTGTCAGCTGCACTTCCACCAAAAACAGGAATATTACCAATAACATCTTGGATTCCTTTTAAGTATTCTTCTTCATTAGCAGGACTTGCAGTCATAAAGAAGAAGTCTGGTTCTTTGTCTGTACCTTTTCTTTTGTTGATTGCTTCTTTGGCAATACGACGTCCAATGTCGCGAGCGCTTTCTTCTGTTTTTTTAGATCCAGCTGTAACAACCTCGACGTCACCACCAAATAACATCATTCCAGAATAGCCTGTTTCTTTATTTAGATAGCCATCTTGAGTACATAAAGCTGCAGATGATGTACAACCAATAATTGGAGTACTACCTAAAACGCTTTTAGCTCCTTTCATGAGTTCTTGTTGATCTTGAACACAACTTGTGAAGAATAATCCTACTTGAGGATTTTCAATGACATTTGCCATTTTAGCGGTTTCAACGCCTGAAGTGTAAGCATCTGTAGCTTCACTATAACCTACTTTTGTTTTTAACATTTTTCTACTCTCCTTCTAATACGCTTTTTCGAATAAAGCAATGATATCTTCTTTAGTAACATTTCTTGGGTTACCACCAGTACATGGGTCTTGCAGTGCTTTTTCGGCTAAAAGATCAAAATCTTCTTTTTGAACATTTAATTCTTTTAAGTGTTGTGGTACACCTAATCTTGTTTCTAGCTCTCTTACTGCTTTGACAACTAGATCCACACATTCTTCGTCTTCACGATCTTTGACATTTAAACCGAAAGCTTCAGCCATTTTACGGAATCTTTCTGGACAAGCCTTACCATTCCATTCTAGGACATATGGTAAGAACAAGGCGCATGCAATTCCATGAGCTACATCGTAAGTAGCTCCTAGTTGATGAGCCATAGAATGAACGATTCCTAAACCTACATTAGAGAATCCCATTCCTGCAATATACTGACTTAGTCCCATTTTATCCATTGCTTCTTTGTCTTTTGCAACAGCTTTTTCTAAGTTATGGTAAGTTAGTTCCATACTTTTTAAATGAAACATGTCGGTCATTTCCCAATGGGCAGCTGTAATGTAGCCTTCCATAGCATGTGTTAAGGCATCTAGGCCTGTTGCAGCGGCCGTCATCGGTGGCATGCCACTCATCAGTTCTGTATCAATGATTGCTAGTAATGGAATATCGTTAGGGTCAACGCATACTCTTTTGACGATGTTTTTTTCATCGGTGATAACATAATTTATTGTTACTTCTGCAGCTGTTCCAGCAGTTGTTGGTAAAGCAATAATTGGTAAAGAACGATTTTGGGTATTTGCTGTTCCTTCTAAGGAATTTATGTCATAAAATTCTGGATTTTCAACAACTATGCCAATACATTTGGCTGTATCAATGACGCTTCCTCCACCTACAGCAACAATTACATCTGCTTTGTAATTTTGACAAGCTTCGATGCCATCGTGACAGTTTTTGATTGTTGGGTTTGGTTTTACTTTATCAAAGATTTGATAATCTATTTGCGACTCGTCTAAACAATCAATTACTTTTTTAGCTACGCCACAAGACATCAGAGTCTCGTCTGTTACAATAAGAACACGTTCAAATTTTCTTCTTTTTATTTCTGGAACAAGATTTTCTCTTGCATTCCAGCCAAAATAAGAAGTTTCATTCAATACTATTCTATTTGCCATATCTTCCTCCATTCTATTTTTATTGTATCATTTTTCGGAAAAAGAGGAAAGAAAAAGCATGTTAGACTGTCAAATATTTGTCTGTTTAGAAAAAATGTGTTAGGATATGCACAGGTGATTGTTATGGAGAAAAAAGACAAAATCATTTTACCTTTAAATATTGATCAGACAAACTTTTTTTATCGTTCGAGTGATTTACGATCTTTTCAAGATGAAGTGAATGCTTTTCTAGAAGATATTCATTTTATGAAGACGCGAGATTTTGCTTATAAAGTTATGTTTAGTCAAGAGGTTAAATCCAACAATACTATTGAAGGCTATTTAGATGATATTACTTTAGTGCAAAATATTATTCGTCATCCCTCTAATGTTTTAAACGAGGAACAAAAGCGACGTATTTTAAATTTGTATCAAGGATATCGATATATCGCTAATCAAAAGGATGTTAATCCCGAAACTTTAAAAGAATTGTATGCTATATTATCTTTTCATTTACTTAATGATTATGAACAGGCTACTATGGGTGAGTACTACCGCCAAAATCCAGTATATATTTATTTTTCTGATCGGATGGATGTTGAACCGGATCAAGGAATAGATGCTACTGATATTCCAGAAAAGATGCGACAATATTTTGAGTTTTTTCATCATTCTCTTTCTTCATATGACCAAGCTTCCATTTATATTCATTCGCAGATTTTACATTTTTTCTTTTGTGCTGTTCATCCTTATTATGATATTAATGGACGAACAAGTAGAACAATGAGTATGTGGTATTTGCTTAATCATGAGTCTTATCCGTTTATTATTTTTAATCGGGCAATTCAACTTGATAAAAGTCGTTATTATAAGGTAATTCGAGAAGGAAAAAAATATCATAATATTACTTATTTTCTTAAATATATGCTTCAAAATGGTTTGGTAGAGTTAGAAAAGGAATATGCTATGCAAGAAATTGCTTCTTCTACCACACATCATCTTAGCGCCGCTGATTACCAAGCTATGTATTATATTTTATCTATGAAAGGAAATTGGACTTTGGCTGATTTTGCGACATTCTATAATCGCCTTAATGATAAGAAAAGTTTCAGTCAAATCTATCACTCTATGCTAGAGTCTCTTTTTGACAAAGGAATTTTAATTCCTGGCGAGAAAACAAATCGTTTTATCAATGAAGCACAAAATCAATTTTTTACTTTTGCCCCAAATAAAATTGAGCAAGATAAGGAATTGCCTCATCTTTGTTTAAAAAATAAAAGAGACTGAAGAAAAATTATTTATTTAATTTTTCAACAGTCCCTTTTTTGGAAAAAATAACAGTTGTTAATATTATTATAATAAATTTAATTCGTTTTTAATACTATCTTGTAAAAGTTTAGAAAAATTAATTCCTTTTGTATCTGCTAAATTTTTTAACCATTCTGGCATAGTTACCGTTGTCTTTACTGTTCTTGAAGATATTTTTTTCTCATGCTCTACTGGATCTAACTCAACCATAGTAATAAATTCATTTGAATTAACTTTTATTTTCATGTAATCAAATGTAGGTTGCGGAAGCTTATCTTTATATTCTGGTAACATGGCATACAAAGCATCTTGGGCCATATAATATGCATCATCAAAACTATCACCAAAAGTAAAAATATTTTCAAAATCTAAAAATTTCACATTATAAGCATTTCCTTCTTTTGAAAAAATTGCAGGATAAAAATATCTTTTCATACCCCATCACTAAAAAATGACAGTTATCCTTGCTACTTATCACAGGAATTAAAATTTAATTCCTGTGATTTTCACAATATTTGATAACGTACCCTTAGGAATATCTCACTAATGAATAGGTACAGGGCAGGTTTTTCCATTCTTCTGGTATATGGCATGTGAGCCTTTTTGTCTTATCAAAACCCAGCCATCTTTTTCAAGTGCTTTTAACACTACCCTAACAACCGTCATTTTCCCTCCTTTCCATTTTAATTGGAACACCGCTCCTGACACGTGTTAACACATATTTTGTTATATGCTTATTTTTCTTTTTTATGCTTTACTACATTTTACTTTAAAAAAAGAAAAGAACCTATAATTTGGCTCTTAACTTTATTAATTTTATTTATTTTCTTTTAGTTTTTCTTCGAGTTCATCGGCTAGTTCTTTAAAATGCATAGCTTTGCTGGCTTTCATTAGAATCGTATCATTAGATTGTAAAGTATTATAAATAAATGTTTTTAATTCTTCTAAAGTAGCAAAATGAATTACTCCTTCTTGATGAGCTAATTCTTCTTTTATGTATTTCGAATTCTCTCCAAAGAGTAAAACGAAATCAAATTGTTTCATTAACGGTAACTTTCCTACTTTACGATGAATTTCTTCGGCATAGTCATCCATTTCCAACATGTCGCCAATCACAGCGATTTTTCTTTTGCCTGGATATTCAGCTAGTATTGTTAAAGCGTTTTCTAGGGCTTCAAAGTTTGAGTTGTATGTATCATTAATTAAAGTGATATGATCTTTTAAAGGAACAATTTCCATTCTATTTCCACTGATGGATACAGACTCTAGTCCTTTTTTTATTTCTTTTAAAGATAGCCCAAATTGTTTTCCAACAGCAATAGCTAGTAAGGCATTTGAAACAAAGACTTCTCCCATCATTGGTAAGGTTATGGTTTCTTGTTCTTCACCAATTTTGATATCAAAGGAAGTTTCATTGATTCCTATCTTAACGTTTGTTGCTTGATAATCACTTGGTGAGGTGATGCCACAGGTAATGATAGGATGATCTTCTAGTTTTAAAGTACTTAATAAGTCATTATCCTTGTTTATAATCACGGGACTATTTTTTTTCATTCCATCTAAAATTTCTAATTTTGCTTTTAAAATATTTTCTCTGGAACCTAGTATGCCAATATGTGCGGTTCCAATATTTGTAATGACGGCAACATCTGGCTCGGCAATTTGGGTTAGAGCTTCAATCATCCCAAAACCGTTCATACCCATTTCTAAAACCATCATTTCTTCGTCTTTCACACTTAGGATATTTAAAGGCAAGCCTATTTGTCCATTTAAATTTCCTGGTGTTTTGTAGACATTGTATTTTTCACTAAGAACACTGGCAATCATATCTTTAGTACTTGTTTTACCTGCACTACCTGTCACGGCAATGACAGGAATGTCTAAGTGTGTTCTTACGTAACTCGCTAAGGCTTGAATGGCTTTAATTGAATCTTCAACAATGATAATGGGAAAGTCTTCTTCATCGTCTAAAGAACCTTGAAAGACATCTAATATGGCTGCACTAGCGCCTTTTTTCTTTGCTTCTTCCCAGTATTTATTGCCATCAAAGTTCTCTCCTTTAATGCCAACATAGCAATCATTTTCTTTAAGTGTTCTAGTATCTTTGGAATAAGATTCAATAATTATTTCATCATCTCCGCAAAGTAGGCTACCATCTGTTATTTCTAAAATTTTCTTTATGGTTAGTTTCATGAACAGTCACTTCCTCTCTTTTAGTTTATGCCTCATCTTCTAAGAGGGCAATACGCCCAGTTATTTCTTCTTTACCAAGAATTTTCATGATGTCATAAAGATTTGGTGTTCTTGATCTTCCTGTCAAGGCTACTCTTAAAACAGTTGAGACATCTGCAACGTTACCTTTATAATTTTCTGGATTCTTTTTATATTCTTTCATGTTTGAAGCATAACCTAGTTCATCACACATATCCTTTATTTTATTGAACCAAACTTCGTCATTGTCTTCTTCATTAAAATATTTTGTCCTGTACGTTTGAAGAATGTTTTTTATTTCTTTCATCTCAGTGATTTTTTGCCATTCGTACTCAGGATTTTCAAAGTGATACATGTAGTTAATGTTAGATTCAATTTCACTATACATGTCATAGTCTTTACGTGGCTTGACTACATTTCTTTCAATGTTTAAGGTTGCGATGATAATGTCTTTATATGTTTTTAAATCTTCTACAAAGTCTTGTGAATAGATTTCCGCCCATTCTAATATTTGATTATAGAATTCTTCAGCAGTAATACGACTTAAATAATTTCGAGAGATATTAAGGAGTTTTTCCATATCAAATAAGGCTCCGCTGGTGCTCATATTTTCAAAATGAAGTTCAAACTCATTAATATCTTTATCAGGATTAGCCAAAAACCATTCTTCAAAGTTGGAATTAGCTAAAGTCATTAAATAGATTTTTACGGCTTCAACTGGAATTCCTTTTTCATTGTAAAATTTAACATTTGCTTCAGGATCTTTTCTTTTACTAATTTTTCTTTTTTTGCCATCCTCTTCTTTTTGAATGGTCGCTAGATGAGCATATTTTGGGGGCTCAAATCCTAGGGTTTGAAACAACTCTATGTGTAAAGGCAAGCTACTTAACCATTCATCTCCACGTGTTACATGTGTTGTTCCCATCAAGGTATCATCAACAGCATGAGCAAAATGATAGGTTGGGATTCCATCACTTTTTAATAAAACATGGTCCATATCATTTTCTGGGAATTCTAATTTTCCTTTAATGCAATCTTCAATGACAACTTTATTTTCAAAACTTCCTTTACTTTTTAAACGAATAACGTATGGAATACCAGAGGCTACTTTTTCTTGGACTTCTTCCATAGTGAGGCTTCGTTCTTTACTAGCCCAGATACCATAGTATCCTATTCTTTGCTTTCTTTTTTGTTGTTTTTCCGTCATTTCTTTTTTTTCTTCTTCTGTTAAGAAGGATGGATAAGCTAAGTCTTTGATAATTAAGTCTTTTACAAAGGCTTGATAAATATCCACGCGTTTACTTTGGATGTATGGTCCATATTCTCCGACTTCACTTTCCATGTCTATTGGATATTCATCAAACGGAATTTGATAGGTTTTCACAGCTTCTAGAATTTGTTCGATACCATTTTCTACAAGTCTTTTTTGGTCTGTATCTTCCACTCTTAAGAAACATACTCCTTCAGATTGTTTGGCCAATTTATTAGCCACGATTGCTTGATAAAGTGTTCCAATATGGACAAATCCTGTTGGGCTTGGACCAATTCTAGTTACCATAGCGCCTGGTTTTAAATTTCTTTTTTTGTACTTTTCTTCATAGTACTTTCTGTCATGTAATACATTTGGTAACAGCATATTTGCATATTCTTCTCTTGTCATAAATATTCCTTCTTTCCACAAAAAAAGTGGCCACGAGCAAGGGCGAATTCTTGGGTTCGCGGTACCACCTTTATTTTTTCTCTTTTTGATAACGGGCATACCCGGATTACCTTAATTACAGTAATCACTCCAAAGCTTCTTTCAAAATATTTCTTTATCTATTTGCACCAACCATAGACTCTCTTTAAAAGAATATATTTTTACTCTTCTTTTTCTTCGCTTTTCTGCCTTTATTTTAGGCTATAATTTTTGGAAAGTCAATAAGTTCTTTTTGTAACTATATTGGATTTACTATTTTATATGTTTGCCTAAAATTCTTTTGTATTCGTCTAAATTTCCCGTTTGAACTAAAAGGTCTTGATTGGTACTATATTCTTCTTTCCATTCTTCTTCAAAATAATAATCACTTATATTGTATGGTTTTTTGATGAAATTTTCTTGAGTAGTTTTCGAATCATCGAAGGTTTCTATTATATATCTTATAGCTTTTTTATACATATCAATTAGGTATTTATACCTTTTTAAATCATAAGCATATTTTTTATTTAATTGAAGCGTTGCAATTTGCAATTCTAAATCTCGTTCATCCCATTTTGTTTGAACATCGTAACCACACCAACATTACTTTTGCCAACATAAACTTGATCTTGTTTTCTTGAAAATTCTAAAGTGTCCCAAATAAATGGAATGTCTTGTAAAAATCCCTTTTCGTTATCATCATAATGATAACTTCCCCATTGTTTTTCTTTTTCATCAAAAACTGCCATATTACTGTTGCGAAAACCGTTTAAGGATTCCCAAGATATCGATTCAGGAATTTCAACAAGTTCTTTATGAGATAGATCAAGAACTAATGGTTCTCGATATATTTTAACTAAAGCTTTATGATCTGAAAATGGTGTGGCATAAAAGAAACATTCACCGTTAAATAATAGGTTTCCTTGTAAGTAATACCTTTTTTGATCCCTATATTCTTTAACTGCCCATAGAGCAATATTCTCTTCTACACTTATTAAAGTTATTGTCCTGTGACAATCGTTTTTGTCCTTTTCAGTAATTTTTTGTAAAACATCTTTACTTAATTTTCTGATCTTTTCTTTTTCTTCGACAATACTTGATAATTTTTTCCTTCCTTCTAAATATACTATAACATAAAAGTAACTACTTTTATATAGATATTAAAAAGCTCTACTTCAATTCGCAAAATTCATAAATTGTTAAAAAATCTAGGAAAATAAAGGGATAAAAATATTTTGAATGTAAAAAAACTGAAAATTTCACTAATTTTTATTTTAAACCAGAAGCCAATCATACTAAATTTTCATTAACTTATATAAGTTTTTAGTACATATTTGTTCATAAAATCCCTTATTTTTTCTTAAAAACTAAATTTTGCGAATTGAAGATAAAATGCAAATGAATCTTGAAAAAACAGGTATCTTATGATACTATGAATATGTCAAGGAAACTTGAATAAAATAAAAAGGAACACTTAATTTTCGCATGTTGAGTGTTGCCAAAAAATTGGTTCCACCTAAATCATTGCTGAGTTAGGTGGTTTGCTTTTATATTAGTACTATAAATAGTAAAAATAATAAAAGGAAGATAATGAGAATTAAAGAGAAGATTAACAAATCTTTTTTTCTCATACTATCGCCTCCCTTCTCTAAGAAGTTTGGCTCCACCACTTATTAAGTATTCCTGAAAGCATTATAACAAACATTTGTTTTATAACCGATAAATAATTATAAATTCAACCGCAAGAGAAACTTACTTTTAAATAATTATTTGAGTTTTCGTAAAATTCAATACATAGTCAAGATAAAAAGTTGATAAGTCAAAAAAAATACAGAAAGTCATGGGATTTTCTGTATTTTTTATCAAAATAAATGCGAAACACCGCTTTGTTTAGTATAATTAAATTAGCAAACGCTAAACAAAAAATTTGGAGGTGTTTCACATGATTAATTATACATCAGATTGCTATGAAATGAAAAGAGAATGTGTAAAGTTTGCTGAAAATTCTTAATTTTCAAAGTAATTGCAACAAACACAAAATCTGTTGCAATAAGTTTGACACAAGTGTGTTGCAATAAGT
>CALVQE010000040.1 GCA_944355355.1 uncultured Bacilli bacterium | reverse complement strand
TTATCAAAGGAGGTTTTTCTTTGCAACGCTAAAGCTCTTTAGAACCCCCTGTACAACAGGGGGTTTTCGTAACACAATTAAAAAAAGAGGTTTTATCCTCTTTTTTAAAACAATACGCCGCCAAGAATGATTGCTAATAAGATATATAGAATCAAGATGATAAAAGCACCATTCATGAAGCCTGTATTACATCCACAATCTTGATCTATTGGTTTTTTGCAACAACTCATAAGGCACCTCCTTTTTAAAGACTAAATGAATGCTCCTACAATTAAAATAAGTAGAATAAATAATACTAAAATGATTGCAGGCCCAATTCCATTTTCACGACAGCAGTTCATAAAACTCCCTCCTTTTTATTTGTCTTTTCAGTATAGTTTATGGTTCTTTTCTATTTTTGTGCTAGACTTTGTTCTTGTATTTTTTTTTAGGAGTTGCTATAATATTATTGTTTTTAAAAAGATTGGAGATATTTTATGAATAAGACGAAGAAAATTGTTGCTTTAGCAGCTTGTTCTTTGCTTTTATGTGGATGTAGTAAAGACGTTCCAACATTGAGTGATGGTTCACAAGCTGTTGTTAATTTTAATGAAGGGTTGGAAGCTGTTTCAGCTAATGAGTTGTATGAAAGCTTAAAATCTTCTTATGGTCTTGATGCAATGATCACTTTAATGGATACAAAGATTTTAGAGCAAGAATATGCTGATGAAAAAGAAGATGCGATGAGTAGTGCTGAAAGTACCGTAGATTCAATGGTCAATACTTATGGTGAAGATTATATTACACAATATTTTGGTAGTGTTGATTATTATCAAAATTATGTTTATTTGAATACTTTACAAACTGAGGCTGTACTTGATTATGCGAAGACTTTAGTTAGTGAAGATGAAATGAAATCTTATTATGATAAGAATATTTATGGAGATGTTACTGTCGATCATATTTTGATTAAGACTGGTGTTACTTCTGAAACTTCTGATGAAGAAAAGACAGAACTTGAAAATGCCGCTAAAGAAGAAGTTAATGAAATTATTGCTAAGTTGAATGAAGCTGAAGATAAGTTAGCTACGTTTAAAGAACTTGCTAAAGAATATTCTGATGATGAAGCTACGAAAGATAACGGTGGAAGTTTAGGGGCAATTAATACTGGTTCTTTATCTTCTAGTTATGATGAGCTTTTAAAAGCTGCTAGAGAACTTAAAGATGGTGAGTATTCTACTGAGCTTATTACGACTGAACTTGGATATCATGTCATTTATCGTGAGTCTTCTAGTGAAAAACCATCTTATGAGGATTCTAAAGATGATATTCAAGAAACTTTAGCTAACGAAAAGATTGAAGAAGACGCAACTATTCGAGTTACTGCAATGGATGAACTTAGAAAGAAATATGGCATGGATATTTTAGATTCTGATTTAAAAGAAAAATATTCTAATTATATTGCTAATCAAATTGCTAATGCAAGAAGTAATAGTTAAAAGAGGAATTAATTTTATTCCTCTTTTTGTGTGGCTAAATAATTGGTCATTTTTAGGCTGATATTTTTTGTAAAGGGATACATGGAGTTTCCATCTGTAGTTAAGTATGGAGCGACAACGACTAAGCTATACGTTGGGTCTTCCCTAGGATAATAAAAGGCTACGGTAGAGTTGATGACTTCGGTATCTACAACACCGTCATTGTCTTTGTCATAGAATGTTTCACTTGTTCCTGTTTTACCTACGGCATTTAAATTTTTATTGACATAGCTTGAAGCGGTACCACCATGGAAAACTTGATATAGTCCTTCAGTGATACGATCATAATAGGAAGCATCTAATTCTACTTGATTTAAAAAGGTGTTGAACTCTTCTTTTTTGAATCTTAGTGCATACCGATTGCCATAGTTAGCAATGGTGTTGATGTACTGTAAAAGACTGATTGGAGTGTAAGTGTCATACTGGCCAATAGCAAAGTTTAGAAGAAGGTCTCCAGCTATTTTTGTTCCTTTCATTCCGGTTTGTTCAATGGGATAATCGATCATTGTTTTAGCACCAAGTCCGTAGCTAGAGAATACGGAGCGGTATTTCTCAAAATCGCTTTCCGTTACATTAAATTGCATGTTGTATTTATAGGACTGTCCAGCTACTTTAATGGCTGTAATAAATTGAAAATAGTTTGAGGAAGTTTTTAGAGCTGTAATATCGTCTACATAACCTAGTTTTTTATAAGAACATTTTGATGGTTCAGAATAAAGTTTTACGCAGCTATCTAAGATTTTTTGACCAACGGTTATACCTCCGTTTATATAACCAACTGTACTACTGGCTCCTTTGACGACACTTCCCATAGCATAAGATGATGTAAAAGCTGTAATAGTTATATCATTAAACTCACCTGTTTGTTCTCTTTCAAGCCCAGCTATGGCTAAGATACCACCTGTTTTAGGGTCACCAATCATGGCATAGGCTTCATTAAAATAAGTTGCTGTTTGGCGTTTTTTGGCTAATGTCATTTCTTCTTTTAATGTTTTTTCTAGTTCTAGTTGTAAATCAATATCAATATTTAAGATGATATCGTTTCCTTGTTCTTCGTTATCAATAAGCGTAAGGGAATTATCACTATTAATATAGTATACAGCTTTTTTTCCTTTTAACATGCTTTCATATTCTTCTTCTAACCCACTTGTCCCAACGGTATCGGATAAGGCATAGTTTTGACTTAAGTATTTTTCTTGAGTTTCTTTGGTTATTGCCCCTACACTGCCAAAAATGGTTTTTAGTGTTTCACCATAAGGATAGGTCCTTTTAGAAGAAACTTTGACGCTTAGAGAATCTATATTTAACCCTAAAATTTGAGAAACAAAGTCATTACTGACATCTTTAAAAATTGTTTTGTCTTGATAAATATATCCTTCTTGCATTTTTGTAAAAATGGTCGCGATTTTTTGTTCTTCTTCCGAGTAATCAATCATTTCTTCTTTAATACGATCCCATTTTAGGCTACTAATATCTTCATCGGTCAGTTTTCTTTCTTCGTAAAGACGCCATTCATCTTCTGTAATCAGATCATTACCATTATTATTCTTTGCTAAGTAATAGTTTTTTAAATCGGTTGTTGTTAGGGAAATGTTTTGTTCATATGGGGCTAGAGTTTCAGCAATTTGTAATTCTTCTTTGATTGTTATTCGATTTGGTTTATGATAAATAATATTTAAAACGCCAACGTTATCTACTAAGACTTTGCCATTGCGATCTAATATACGACCTCTTGGAGCACTTTCACCGTAGACAATTCGTTCGGTTTTTTCTTTTAATTTTGTTGTGTAGTAATTGTGTCCTGTATAGTTCAATTGGTAAATCTGAATTCCAAAAACAATAAAGATAAATAGTATAAAAAATTTTGTTTTCATAGAATTCACCCATTATTAGTATTATTTTTTTTCTGTTTTTCATACCTTATATTAGGTGATTTTATGTATAATTTAATTCAAAGATATATGACAAATTTAAAAAAAGAAGATGTTCAGAATTTTGCTTTAAAAAACAATGTTTATTTAAGTGATGCAGAGCTTGATTTTACTTTTCTTTTTGTCAAAAAAAATTGGGACACGATTATTCGAAATCCCAACTTACTGAATTTTGAACGAATTAAGGATCATTATTCTCCAGAAAATTATATTAAAATTCAAAAACTATTTCAAATGTATTATCAAAAATATGGTTATCTTTTGTAATAGGTATGAATGTGTTCGAGAAGATGGTCATCAAAAGTTTGCTCACGTATCATTTTAATTTCAAAGCGATATGGTGGATAAAGACGATTTTTATCTTCTAGAGATTCTCCAACGTATGGAGTTTCTAATATTTTAGAAACAGTTGCTAATTTTTCGTGATAAATGACATGCAGAAGTGCATCAAAACCAATTGTTCCATAGCCAATATTGGCATGACGGTCTTTATGGCTTGCTAAAAAATTTTTACTATCATTGACATGAACACAGCCTATTTTTTCTAACCCTATTTCTTGTTCAAATTCATTCAAATATTCGTCAAAATGATTTATATCTACACCTGAGTCGTTTAAATGGCATGTATCTAAACAGATGCCAATTGGATAATTTATTTGAGAAATCAAATATTTTAATTCGGCTAACGATGAGCCACATTCACTGCCTTTGCCGGCCATAGTTTCTAGTAAAACACGACAACGATATCCTTCTTTTAAAATCAGATTTAGGCCATCTTTTATATTTTCTAGGGCCTCTTCTTTAGGAAGACCAACAGCGCTTCCAGGATGTAAAACCATACTAGATATTCCTAGTTCATCACATCTTGCCAGTTCTTGTTTTAAAAAATTAATGCTAAAGTCCCATTTGCTTGGGTCTTTTTTGTTTGCTAAATTTATGATGTATGGTGCATGACAAATCACATTTTTGATATCTATGTTATTTTCTTGCATTAATTTTAAAGCTTCGTTTGTTTTTTCTTGATCAATGGGTTTGCGAAGTGTATTTTGAGGAGCTCCTGTATAAAACATAAAGGTATTTGCTTCATAACTTAAGGCTTCCTTTACACTTCCTAAAAGTTGATCTTTACTATTAAATCCTACATGACTACCAATTATTAACATTTTAAACCTCTTTTCTTGTTTTATTATAGCAAAGAAAAAAACCTATTTCTAGGTTTTTATAAGGGTTACTACTCTCCACAATCTTGAATTGGAGCAGTGTCGCCTAAGTCTTGAACATCGGCCTTAGAAGAGCTAGAATCTTTGTCTTCAATTTTGTAACTTGTACTATACATCCAACCTTTGAATTCTAGTTCTCCGCCTCCTTTGTTTGTTACAAGGACACTACCTTTGTAGTCGCTGTTGTTCTCAAATTCTGTTAGAGTATTTGATGAACATCCATCCCCTATACAATAGCAAATTTTATTTCCTGTTGTTTGCAATGCATTTCCATACATCATGTCGCTTTGAGCTCTTAATTGAGCTGACTCTAAAAGTTGTAAAAATTCAGTTTGGAATGAACTCTTACGAGCATCATTCATAATTTGAATGATATTGTTGCCTGCAAACAACATTAAAACTGCTAAAATAACAATTACGGCTAACAATTCGATTAATGTAAAGCCTTTGCTTTTCTTAAAAAGCATTTTTTTCATTTCATACACTCCTATCCTGAAATAATTATAAGCTAGATTCCTCTTTTAAGTCAATCTTTTTTTTATAACTTTTATTTAATTGTCAAGAAGTGTATTATATCTCACTTTTTTCTTTTTTTTACGTATGCTAATAATAGGTGAGGCGTATGAGACCACATAGAAATTGTTCTTTTTTTACGGTATTGGCCATTTTAGGGTTAAGTGTACTTATTTTTTATCAAGTTATTATTACACTTATTTTACCTTTACGTTTTAATGTTTTTATTTTATTGATTGAAATTTCGTTGTTGCTTTTCTTGCTCTGTCGTATTGTATGGCCTTATTAGATTTTCTGTTTTGTAAATATAATCTAGGGTAACTCGAATATTTTTTACTTTTGTAAATTCACTGCCTTTTAATTCGAATTTGGGAGGAATTGATATCGTTATAAAAAATAAGTTTTTTTCTTCTTCACTCCATGGACAAAGCCGTAGGTATTCTTCTAATAGCACTGAAAAATTTAAATCAAAATAACAATTTTTATAAAAGTTTACTAGGTCTAAAACCGGAGAATCTTTTTTTGATTTTTCCCAGCTTAGTAAACAATTATCATGCATATGTTCTAAACATAAATGATTGTGGATTTGACAGATACGATAACGGGTAAGTTCATGGACCTTTTCATACCATTCTTCTAGTTTTTGCTCTGAAAAATTTAAAGCCGCTAGGATTTTTGATATATTTGTTAAAAGAAGATATTCACTAGGACTAGGATAGACACTGTGAAAAGATTCATTATATATTTCTTCAAAAAAATAACGATAATAAGTAATTTGATCTTTTAAAGTTTCATAGATTTTTTTGTATTCATCGCTTGTAACATCTTTATAGTATGTTGTTTTTTGATGAAGTAAGGCCGTGAGTTTTATTAAATCCATTGCTTTTTGTTCTTTGGGAGCATTGCTATCTTTTACATAAGAAAATATATTTACTCCTTCTTTAGAATCATCAACTAAAGGTGGGAAAGCATTGAAACTACGACTATTAAGATAGTCGTATAATTCGCGGATATTATTTTTCTTTTCTTTAATTACAACATTGCCACTTGTTGTTTGTAATATTTCGACGTTGCCTTTCATGGTCACTTTAAGAGGGCGATAGGCCTCTTTGATCATTTCAACGCTTTTACGATTCATCATTGCTTGGGATAATTAATTTTTCTCCTGGAATAATATTTGAAACATCATTATATTCAGCTAAAAGATTAGCATTTGAACCATACATAGTACATATTGTTTCGATATTTTCACCATCTTTGATGATATGAATGTGATAAGTTTTATATTCATCTTCCGTTGTTACCGTTTGCAAAATCATTTCCTCCTCTTCTCCTCTGTTTTCTTCTGCAATAATTTCTTTTGGTTCTTCTTTTGTTTCTTCTAGTACTTCTTCCTCTTCTTTTGGCTCTTCAGATTCTATTTCTTGCTCTTTTTCTATTTCTTCTTGTTCTTCTTTAGCACTACTTTCCATCATGCGAATAATTTCTTCAGGATCCACTTCCATTTGAGGTGGTTCTATTTCTTCTATTTCCTCTTTTTCATCTACTTCGGCATTTAATTCTAGTTCAATGTTTACTTTAATCTTTTTTTCTTCTTCAATATCATAAGCAAAATCACTTATTTCTAAAGACACAGATTCTTTTACTAGGTTTTCAGGCACTTCGATTGTAAATGGTATTTTATAAGAAAATGGTAGGACGTTCGCGCTGACTTCGTGACTTTTGTATTCGCCGGTTACAAACAAGTTTCCTTCAATAGATAAGTCTTTCACCTCGAATTCTCTTTCTAAAGATATGCTTGTAATTTCTTGGATTTTAGTTGAAAATTCTAACTCTTTAGAAAATGGTATTACACTTTTCATTTTATCATCCTTTCTACATCATGATATGCAAAGTATTAAAAAAAAGAAGTCATTTTAAGGCTTCTTTGCGTTTTTTGATAAATTCTTTAACAATTTGGTCAAATTTGTCTTCAGCAACTTCATATAATGTGTTTGGATCTTCCTTGCGGTATTCTTGAATAAGGTAGTCAGCTGGGTTTGCTTCATTAAACAGATATAAATACTTTTTTCCTTCGTAATCTATTTTATCTAAAACATAGTATACACCATCTTCTAACTCAAAACAGGTAATTTCATTGTTCATCTTCCTAACCCCCTTGTCTCATTATTCATAAGTTCTAAATGCATGTTTTCGATAAAGCTATCCACGTCAGCGTAGCCTAAATAGTGTACATATTCATCTAAGTTTTTATATTCATCTTCTTGTAAACTTTCTATTACTTTAGACATATTTTCGTAAGGGGCTATTGCTCCCATTTCTTCATATAAGGACGCGATTAGATACTTGGTATCGTTTGGTTTTCCTTCACTTAAACTTGCTTGTTCATGACTTGTAATAGCCTTGGCTATCCCACTATGATCATACCAGAAGTTGGTTTCTTCTTGAGAAACGGTTGAGGCCCCATTGGTTAGGGTGTGATAAACTGTTCCATTTGAATGGGTATTTTCTTTTAAAATTTCTCGAGCTTCTACATCATACTCAGCTAGTGCGTTTGCATAAGCAAGTTCATAGCTATTTTGTTCTTGTTCGGCAATGATCGCTGTTTTTTGAGCATTTTGGATGCTATTTATTTTCATACCTGCAGTTAAGCCAACTCCTAATGTTAGGGCATATGGTAATACTTTTATAGCTATTTTTATTTTTTTTAAAAGATTGGTATTTACTTTTTGATTTGAACGTCTTTTTACAGCATGTCTTTGGCTTGATTTTCTTTTTGCTATTTGGGGTTCAAATTGAATTTGGTATTCTTCTTTTGTCATCCTTTTTCACCTTCTCATTTTAAGAATACTCTATTTTGAAAAAAGTGTCAATTTCTTTTCTACTACTTTTACAGTTCTTAGAAATATGATAGAATGAATATAATAAAAAGAGGTGACTGGAATGGTAAATGAAGAGGTTTTTAAAGCCTATGATATACGTGGGAAATATCCTGATGGAGTTAATGAGAATTTAGCTTATATTGTTGGTAAAAGCTATGGAACTTATTTACAAGAATACTTAGATAAAAATAAGTGTGTGATTGGTCATGATAATCGTTTGTCTTCAGAGAGTTTAAATAAGGCATTAATTAACGGTTTAATTGATTCAGGAATTAATGTTATTGATTATGGTCTTGTGACGACTCCTATGCATTATTTTTCACGTTATAAGGAGAATACTTATGGAATTATGATTACGGCCAGTCATAATCCTAAGGAAGATAATGGTTTTAAATTTAGTTTGGATCCTTTGGCGAATGCTCGTGGGGAAATGATTGAATCTTTTAAACAATTTACGTTAGCTGGACAGTTTAAAGCTGGGAAAGGAATTTTCGTTCAAAGAAATATTAAAGACGATTATTTGGCTTATTTAAAAAACAATATAGATATGGGTAATCGTCCTTTAAAAGTTGTTGTGGATTGTGGTAATGGGGTAACTTCAACAATTGTTAAAGATGTTTTTGGAATGTTTCCTAATTTAGATGTTACTTATATTTGTTCTGTTAGTGATGGGACTTTCCCTAATCATCATCCGGATCCAGCAGTGGAAGATAATATGCAAATGCTTAAAGATAAGGTTTTAGAAATACACGCTGATTTAGGTATTGCTTATGATGGTGATGGTGATCGTTTAGGAATTATTGATGAAAAGGGCCAATTTGTGCTTGCTGATGAGTATATGATTGTGGCTGTGAGAGATTTAATTAAAACGGTAGAAAATAAGACTTTTCTTTGTGATGTTAAATGTTCTCAGTCTCTTATTGATGAAATTGAACGTTTAGGCGGCAAGGTTTTTATGAGCCGAACTGGTACTAGTTTTACTGAGGCTAATACGAAGAAAAATAATATTCCTTTAGGTGGGGAGCTTTCTGGACATATTTTCTTTAATGACCGAGGGCCAGAAGTTTGTAGTGCTATTTATGCTGGATTACGTTTTTTAGAGATTTTATCTAAAACGGACAAATCTTTTAGTGATCTTTTGGAGGGAAAGGTTTTCTATTATTCTACTCCAGAGATTAAAATTAAAGTTCCTAGTGATCGAAAATTTGAGTTTGTAGATGCCGTGACGGATTATGTTAAACAAAAAAGATATGAATACTTAAATATTGATGGGGTTCGGGTACAATTTAAAGATGGTTGGGCTCTTATTCGAGCAAGTAATACAGGACCACATTTAACGTTACGTTTTGAATCTACTAGTCAAGAAGAATTAGAAAAAAGGAAGAATGAGTTTACGAAGGTTATTTCCAAATTACTTTCCAAAAAATAAAAGACTTATTCTTTTTTTTTGCTTTTTTCATATATATTAGTATGAAAGAGAATATATTATATGCCTATCATATGGAAGCCAGTCATTTACAAGAATTTCATGATTATTCTAGTTTCCAATTTCAAGGGAAAACTTTTTACTTTACTAAGCTTAAACGAAATCAAAAAGAGTTTCAAGAATTACTTCAGGTTATGCAAGAGTTACTGCAAAAAAACATTCCTATTCTTACCTTTGTTCAAAACGTCCAGGGGAGTTTTGTGACCATGGTGGGGTCGGATGCTTATGTTCTTATGGAAGTACAAGAAGAAACGATAGAATATGGTCTTTTAGATATATTGGATTTTCAAAATAAATTAGTTTTAAATCACCGTCATTCTTCTTTGTACCGCAACGAATGGGCCAATTTGTGGAGTCAAAAAGTAGACTATTTTGAGTATCAAATGCATGAACTGGGGAAAAACTACCCTATTTTACTTAATAGTTTTAGTTATTATGTAGGACTTGCAGAAAATGCAATTTGCTATGCTCGAAATGTTCAAAATTCTTTTCCCGATATAGAACGTCCGGTTGTTCTTTCTCATCGACGGGTGATTTATCCGAATGTAAGATTAAATTTTTATAATCCTTTAAATCTTATTTTCGACTTGGAAGTTCGCGATATTGGAGAATATCTTAAAAGTATGTTTTTTCAGGAGCAAGAGGAGGCTTTAATCGATTTAAAGGCATATATTGACTTAAGAAAACCTGATGCTTATAGTTCGAGTATGCTTTTTGCTCGATTACTCTACCCTTCTTATTATTTTGATTTACATGAGAGAATTATGGAAGCTGATGAAAAAGAGGAAAAACTTCTACCGATCATTGATCAAGTTGAAGCATATGAACTTTTTTTAAAAAAAGCATGGAATCTTTTAAATTCTTATTCTCCTATTGAACCGGTGGCCTGGATATTAAAAGAGGAGTCATAAATCAACGTTTATAACTCCTTTTAATTCTTCTACGGTTTCTTTTAGATATGCTTCGATATTATCTTTTAAGGTGACATCTAAAAAGTTACAACCTGCACAAGCTCCTGACATTTTCACATAAAGATAGCCATCTTCATATTTAATATATTCAATATCTCCTCCATCGAGATTTAAGAATGGTCTTATTTCTTCTAGCAATTCTTTCAATTTTTTTTCTGTATTTTCTTTGCTCATAAAGTTTTTCCTTTCTTTTTTATTATAGAATTTTTCCCTTAACAAGTAAAGAAAAATTGTTTATAATAAAGTCAGTGGTGAAAGAAATGAAATATAAAAAAGGAGATCTGGTCGTTGGGAAAGTGACTGGTTTTGAAGATTATGGGATTTTTTTAGCGTTTGATGAGCAATATACTGGATTGATTCATATTTCGGAAATAAGTCCTTATTTTGTAAAAGATGTTAAGAATTATGCTCAATTAGGTGAAGAAGTCAGTTGTCGTGTTTTAGAATGTGATGATGAGAGAAAAAAACTGAAATGTTCTATTATAGATACCGATTATGGTAAAAAAAAGGACTTAGAAATTGATCATGGTTTTACGCCTTTAAAGAAACAATTACCAATATGGATGGAGGAAAAATTGCGAGAAATGGCTGAAAAAAAGCAAAAATAGTTATTATTTACAGCCATGCAAAGAAATAAGTGATTTTTTTCACTTATTTTTTCATGGCGATAAGCTCAGCAAATGT